>JABHFC010000262.1 GCA_018676275.1 Gammaproteobacteria bacterium
AATATGATGAGACGACGAGTGTCTGCATTGTCAAATCACGATTTATCATGTTGCAATATCGACGTGAAGAACAGGATGTTTTTGGCGGGAGTTATACTCATTGCCTGAAAGCTACTGATGATGGTTATAAAATAAAAAAGAAAAAGGTAGATCTTATTAATTGTGATGCGGCACTGGGGAATATCCTTCTCTACCTGTGAAACATATAAAGGCCTGTTTCATATTTGCGCACGATGAATTCCATAAAGTAATTTAATGATGACTGTATTTGACGAATTTCAAAAAAATGTAGAAAAAGTGCCCGGCAATGCTTTCCTGCACATTCCCTTACAGGCAACCAAAGACTATAGCTCAGAGGTAGTGGACTACACCTATGCTGGGGCGCTAGAGGAAATAAATATACTTAGTGAACAATATAAAGCTGCAGGATACGGTCATGGACAACGGGTTGCTGTATTGCTGGACAATCGTGCGGAATTTTTCCTGCATTTTCAGGCCTTAAATAGTCTTGGTGTGAGTGTGGTGCCTGTAAACACCGGCTTCCTTGATGAAGAAATGTCCTACGTTATAGATCACAGTGATTCCTGCCTGATAGTTTCTCTGCCGGTCTATATAGAAAAGGTAAAGCGAGCTCTGCAAAAGGTGGATAGACCCGTGCAGATATCTGATACAGGTGGTATGGACGCATTACCACCAGCAACAGAAAAAGTATTGGAAAGGGAACCGGATAGCGAAACGGAAGCAGCTGTGCTGTATACCTCCGGCACTACAGGCGAGCCAAAAGGATGCATGATAAGTAATGACTATTTTGTAACTATGGGACTCTGGTATACGAGCATAACTGGTTATTGTCAGCTTGAGTATGGTGAAGAAAGAATGTTAACCCCGTTGCCATTAGTGCATATGAATGCTTTATGCACAATGATGGCGATGATAATGAGTGGCGGTTGTATTATTCAACTGGACAGGTTTCATGCATCTAACTGGTGGGAAACGGTTAGAGCAAGCAAGGCTACATGCTTACATTACCTTGGTGTTATTCCTGCGATTCTTTTAAATCAGGCAGAACAGGATGACGATAATGTTGGGGATCAAGTGAAATTTGGCTTTGGTGCCGGTGTTGACCCAAAACATCTACAGCGTTTTGAAGATCGATTTGGCTTTAAACTGGTAGAAGGCTGGGCAATGACTGAAACAGGGACACATATCAGTATTACTACACATGAGGAGCCAAGACATATTGGTACGCGTTGTGTAGGCAAGTCGATGAACCCAATTGAATATCGTCTTGTTGATGAAGAAGGAATCGATGTGGTAAAAGGTGAGCCGGGAGAATTACTGGTTCGATCAGCAGGCGAAAACCCGCGCAAAGGTTTTTTCTCAGGCTATTATAAAAATCAGCAGGAAACAGATAAAGTATGGGAGGGTGGCTACTTTCATACAGGCGATGTTTTGCGTGTAAGCGAAGATGGTTCATTTCACTTCGTTGATCGTCGCAAGAATATTATTCGTCGAAGCGGTGAAAATATTGCTGCAGTGGAAGTGGAAAATGTGTTGTTTCAAATGTCTCTTGTAAAAAACTGTGCAGTGACACCTGTTTACGATGAAATGCGTGGTGAAGAGGTAGGTGCCTGTATCATATTAAATGATGATGAGGTAGCTAATGAAGATACTGCAAAGAAAATATTTGATTTTTGCAGCGAGAAGCTGGTCTATTATAAAGTGCCTGCCTACTTTATGTTTGTTCCTGAATTACCAATGACTGCATCGCAAAAAATTCAGAGAGGAGAGATTAAGAAGCTCTCTGTGCAATTAATAGACAAAGACGACTGTATAGACTTACGCGATCTTAAACGTAAGCGTAAATAAAAGATAAAGTGAGTAAAAAACCAAATTCTTATGAAGGCGTGGCACTGGTTAGTCCGGTAAGCATTCCTTATCAACGTCAGAGTGACAAACAGGCTGAATGGTTTATTGGAAGTGTCCTCGCTGGCTTACTAAAAGATTCGGGGCTTGATAAGCATGATATAGATGGTATTGCAGTATCAAGTTTTACCCTGGCACCTGACACAGCCGTAAGTCTGACAAATTATTTTTCTATGACACCGCGTTGGTTGGAAACGATTCCACTCGGTGGCGCCAGCGGAGTAGTCGCCATGCGCCGGGCGGCACGAGCTATTCAGGCAGGAGACGCAGAAGTAGTTGCCTGTATCGGTGGCGATACGGCAAACGCAGAAAGTTTTGGCAGATTAATTGATAACTTCAGTGGGTTTTCGACAAACGCAGTTCACCCCTACGGGGCTGGGGGACCAAATACTGTCTTCTCAATGATAACCAGAAACTATATGGAGCAGTTTGGCGCAAGTCGTGAGGACTTTGGTCGGATTTGTATTTCACAAAGAGATAATGCCATTGCAGCATCTCGTTCCCTGTTCAATAAACCACTGAGTATGGACGACTACATCGATGCCCGGGTGATCGCGGAGCCTTTGCATTTGTTTGACTGTGTAATGCCCTGTGCCGGGGCAGAAGGTTTTTTGATGATGTCTGTCGATCGTGCAAAGTCACTTGGTTTACCATTTGCGAAAATATTGGCAAGCGAAGAACTTTATAATGCCTACCCAGAAGACGATATTCATTTTCGTGGTGGCTGGCAGATATTTAGTGAGGATTTATATTCTGCTGCGGGACTGGGTCCCGAAGATATTAATTTATTACAAACTTATGATGATTACCCCGTGATTGTGATGTTGCAGTTGGAGGATCTTGGTTTTTGCAAGAAAGGTGAGGCCGCAGATTTTATCCGTAATACTTCTCTGAACTGGAACGGTGATGGTCTTCCGCATAACACCTGCGGAGGGCAGTTATCAGCCGGGCAGGCAGGGGCCGCAGGTGGCTTTATTGGACTGGTGGAAAGTATTAAACAACTAACCAGAACGGGATTAAAAAATGCTGTAAGTGAAGCGAATATAGCTTTGGTTAGTGGCTATGGCATGGTTATTTATGATCGATGTTTATCCAGTAACGCTGCCATATTATCGCGAGGCGACAATGACTGAGCATGAATTGACACCACCGGCTGCTCGTACAGGAGGTTGGCAGGCAATCAGTGAAGCAGCCAGCACGGGAGATTTTATCCTGCAAGTTTGCGAAAGCTGCGAGTCAGTTCAATACCCGCCCAGGGAGTTATGTGGAAATTGTCTGAAAGATGAGCTTGAATGGAAACAGGTATCTAATAAGGGAAGGCTAATTTCAAATACTGTTTTGCATGCCAGTACCAATGCTTTTTTTCGTGCTTACGGACCCCGTCAGATTGCTTTGGTTAAGTTGGACAGTGGCGCAGTTTTATTTGCACATATGGCGCATAACAAGGCACAGCCAGGCGATAATATATATTTATTGAATAGACTCGATTTAAGTGGCGAAGGTGTGTTTATTGCAATAATTGAAGGCAGCGATGAAAAAACGCAGTTGGACGAATTTAAAATTCTGTTATTACAGAACAATTAAAGATTATTAATCAGGAGAAGCATTATGTCATCCACTACAACCAAGACGATGGTAATAACCGGTGGGAATCGGGGTATAGGTGAAGATATTACTCGTCGTTTTCTGGATGCAGGATATAAAGTGGTAAATATATCCAGGCAGGAACCAACTTTTTCCCATGAAAATATGGAAACCTTTATTGCGGATCTGGCTGATCGGGATGTCACCCAGGAAATTGCGAATCAAATTGCTGAAAATAATGAAGTCACCTCATTTATTCACAACGCAGGTGTGATACGCCCTGATCTGCTTGATGATGTAAAACTTGAGGATCTGGATTACCTGACACAATTACATATTGGTTCTGCAATCACCTTGTCGCAGAGTTTTTTACCGGCAATGAGGAAAAATCATTTCGGACGTATTGTTCTAATTTCATCACGTGGTGTACTAGGGCTGGTAACACGGACAAATTATGCGGCGACTAAAGCAGGTCAAATTGGACTGGTGAGAACATGGGCATTGGAGCTGGCCAAAGACGGTATTACGGTAAACGCGGTAGCACCGGGTCCAATAGAAACAGACATGTTCCATGAACTGGTACCCGAAGATAGTGAACAGAAATTGAAAATTGCTGATAGCGTACCGGTAAAAAGAGTGGGGAACGCGGCAGACATCGGTAGAGTGGTTGAGTTCCTGTGCGAGCCTGAAAGTAGTTTTATTACCGGTCAGACATGGTATGTCTGTGGTGGCGCCAGCCTGGGTTCACTGGCTCTGTAAAACCTGATCTTATCCCCGTCTATTCTACGGCCAGTCCTAATACAAGCGTGACAGTACAATGGTAGATATTATTACTGGTACCCATGCACCAAATAATATCATTGCTTTTCGAAGGTAAATAATTGGGTTTATCTCCTTCATTACGATTACAACGTGCACGATTACAGGAGCTTTTACCACAACAGTCATTGTAACTAATAATATAGTTACGATTATCCGCAGGGTTTCGACAGGTGCCAATCCAGGTTACTGGTGAGAACTCTGTTCCGGGTGGGCATGTCGTAGTAGAGCCACCGCAATATCCACATAAAAATCCATCCATTGCGCAATTACGCCAGTACTCACATTTAGATGGGTCGCCCGCATCACCTTCAATCAGCCCATCAGCGGGTACCCTTGGAGATTCATTTGCTGCGGCTCTGGCAACAGGTAAAAGCGGTAAAGTAGCGCCTCCGACCATTACAGCGCCGAAGCGACCAAGGAAGCTGCGGCGGGAAGTTGTGTGCGCGAGTTTTCGTGCTTTGTTTTGTATCCAACGATCCAGTATCTGCACTTGCTAGTTCTCCTCAAAAATAAAAGCTACTGTACTTTTTATTTGTACGGCGGTGTTTCCATCAGAAAAGGTGTTACGCCCATTTCTGAAACTGTACGTAAATGTTTACCACTCAAGCCATCATAAATATCCAGAGTTGCTTCATTGTCGGGCAGGGAAAACAGCAAAGGTGAAGCATCCGGACTGACATGTATTGATACAGCAATGCGTTCAGTTACTATACGCAAGATACGTTTTTTCGTTTTCAGGTCATAGACCCAAATTTCGGGGCCTGGATGCTCATACGTTTCCGCTGGTCCCTGATGCATAATGGAATAAAGCAGATGGTGACTTTGATTTACCGCAATTTGTTGCATGCCACCGGTACGCCAATTTTCTTTTCGATCTTTCTCATTGAGTAATGACCAGGGTTTTGCAAACACAAGTTCTTCACCACTTACATCGACGCCATATATCATTCCTTCCACGGAAGGGAATAACCACTCATTCCCGAATCGCACAGCATTTTCAAGAATAGGATCCTTATCTACGCTAAAAAAAGGCTTACTTCTTTTCTTTTCCGCTAGCTTCCCCTGCTTATCAAGTGTGAAGGTGAGGGCAGAGCCATCACTACAAAGAGAGAAGAAGCGAAGACCACCTGCCGGTATTGCCAGCGTGCATCCGGGAAGTTCAATTTCGCCAACAAATTTTCTTGTCTGCAGATCAACAATACTAACTGAGGTAGCCGGGGTAAGATTGGACACAGCCATAAAGCGGTTATCTTCGCTTAAGGCATTATTTGTAGTGCGTGGAATGACCGTGGCTCGTTTGTTTGGAATCGGGATTTCATCAATTAAAGACAATTTGACCGGGTCATATATTCTGACCATATCCGTTCGAGTACCACCAACATGACGACTGTAATAAGTTTCAGCCGAGTATATTTCTTTGTAGTGAGAGGGCAGGACAAACTTGGCATGTACATAGCCGGTATTTAGAGAGCCAAAATAATGTCCACTATCACCATCTATTAAATGGGCCCGGCCATCGGAAAATGATATAAAATTCGTATCATATACCCAGAGCCAGTGGGCACCAGGTCTGGCGTCAATTTTTTCCACAATACCGAATTTGTCAACCGGCACAGGTCGAGTTTCTGAATAAGCTCCTGAGCTGGCAGATAAACAGATTATTGCTGTTAAGCTCAATAAGCTTAAGATATTTTTATTCATGTCATTTGATTTATTTGGGCTGATTAATAATAAAACAAGATATTACTACATGTCATTACATTTTGAATTTCTGCTTAGCGTACAATGATAATTATTCAAAAGGCGATCGGTTAAGATTGGCTAGTATTCCTTGCAACTGAAGATGAATTTTTCTGATTTCATCTTCGCTAAAACCGCTTATAGCGCGTTCATATTGTTTACTGGCTACTTTGAGCACTTTGCCCAGAGCCTGTTTGCCAGCTGATTTTAACAATACATCCGTAATTCGATTGTCGGACTCGCGTGGGGCAGTGGAGACCAGATCGTCATTACGCATCCGTTCAATTACTCTACTTACCGTTGAGAGTTTTTTGCCGCTACGTTCTGAGATTTCGCTTATGCTGCTAGGGTTCTTTTCTCTTAAAATTAACAAAATTTGCCATTGAGTACGTTCCATCTTGTGTTTGCGCAAAACGGTTTCCATTTCAACACCGTAACGATGATTAATCTGGTCAATTAGGTAAAAGGGATAATCAGCCAGATAAAACTCATCGTTTGCGGGGTTCCCAAAACCAAGGTAATTATTTTTCCCTTCTGCTTCTGACACCCGCTAAACACCTCTTATTTCATAATGGATTTGACAAAAGAGCAGTCTACAGTAATTAAGTAGTACTGAACAAATAGAGATAAAAAAGAGCAAATCCTGCGAGTAAATAAATGCAGATCAGACTATACAGACGAAGACCGGGGCCAGGTCGCTGTTGCATGGGGACTTCTGCAGAGTTCATAGCTTTATGTATTAACCAGGCAACAATCGGTGCCGTTATAAATGAAATTGTTGTGGCAACCGCGATTAGGGTTCTAAACGAATTACTGAAAAAGAACTGAATAATTAAGGCACCCGTTATTAGAACAACCATAGATGTAAGATAAGCAGGCTTCATAGCCTTATCGTCATCCTTAATATCAGGATCTTCAGCATATTGAAATCGGAGGAATAATATGGCGATAGCGCGTGGATAACCATCCAGAAGCGTAAGTACAGTGGAGAGCATCACCGCCAATGCAGAAATCGCGATAACAGGTTTACTCCAATCTCCCAGGGTTTCCTGATAGAGACTGATCAACTGAGTTGCGAACCCGCCAGCACTGCTTTCCAGTTGCACACCACTACCATGCATAACAGCTGTACCCAATAACAGGAAGCATACGGCAAGAAAGGCAGCTCCGAGATAGCCGATATGGAAATCCAGACTGGCTATACTCCAGTCTATTTTCCTCTCTGAATCATGT
>JABHFC010000263.1 GCA_018676275.1 Gammaproteobacteria bacterium
AATGCCGCCGCACATTATCAATATTCAGATAGTCATTGGCCTCCTCAATACATCTCCGGAAAATTTGCAGCAGAGGCGAAAGCAAATAAAGAAAATGCAGAAGAACTTGATCTGCGCCTGAGTGCGAAGCCCCCCAATCCTGTTGATTCCCTGGCCATTGCGATTGCACGAGGTGATTTATTGTCAGATAAGTGAACAGTCATATACTATAAGTGACAACATAATTCATTACAGTGATTGAAGACACCAATGAAAAAATACCAGGCCATGCAAGCTAACTCTCTACTGTTTCTGCTTTTAACATTATTTCTTTGTCTGAATAGCACAGGCTGTGCAATTCAATTGTCGAATAGCAAAGCAGATAAAGAAATAACTGCCACTGACAACACAGCTACTCTTCCTGAGGTAAAATTATGTGTTGTTCCGGATCCTGAAATACCGTCATCTGCCTTTACTCTTTATAAATCAATATCCCAGGGAAAAAGCGGTTACTGGGTTCGTTATCAATGCAAGCAGGAGTGTGCAGACTGGAGTCAATGCCTTATACCAGCCTATTCGAATGACGGCGGAGCATTACTTTCCAACGGTCGTAATCCAGATAAGCCAAAACAGGCATTAGCATTTGTTGTAGACGGTATGGCAGGGCACCTGGCAATTAGTGACGGTGATGAGAAGACGGTCTTCATACACACCGGTGCAGGTGGAACACGCTATTACGCGAGACCAGCAGAATCACTTGAGCAGATGTCCTCCGCCCATACAGTAATGATCCGTTGGGAAAAAGGTTATACCTCGCCTATAGTTCAATCACCTTTCAGCAGTCCGATCACATGGGGCTGGTATTCACGTACTTCAGAACAGCCTACCGACATAAAAGAATTAAATGCACGTGTCGCCAGTGTTATTGCATGGAGTCATGATAATTTGAGCAACAATGCAATGTTCGGGACTCTCGGTTGTAGCATGGGCACGAATGCGACTTTTGGTCCCGTACTTTGGCATGGTCTTGATCCGATAATCGACTATCAATTGTTCGTTGGGGGTCCAAATATGTGGGATCTAAATGCCCAGTGTGGCAGAAGACAATACGATAAAGGTTATTGTGATTATGATGGTATTACTTCTTGTCGTGATAATAGTGAATGCCTGAGCGTGGATAAAAACAGTCAGTGTGTCACACCCGGAAAATACACAACAATAGATAAATTATTTGAACAATTACCCAATCATATTCATGCAACCGATGCCTGTGATATCAGGGCCAGCGATGAATCTACTCCCGCGTATCCACCGTTTGACCAAAGCAGCATGGCCTACGCCAGGGGCGCTGACTGGGAAATCGATCATAAGATGGATTTCCTGGTAAATCTTGGTGCGAAGCAAGGGGCGACCCGAACAGAAGGTCTGGGTGGTGATGAGTATTGGGCCTTAGGTCATTTCCCTTATATATATAACAAGATTAAACCAGATTCGAATAAGACATGGCATGCCTACCCGAACACTCACCACTGTGATGGCATGTTTGATAGTTCTCTTGATGTCATTAAGGAACGAATGGGACTTTAAAATAACCCGAATTTTGTCCGTGCATCTGGTTCATGAGCTTAGTTAGCACCGGGCTTCATGACTACAAACCAGTCCCAGGGGTAGGGTGCGCCCATGGAATCAGGAGGGTGACTAAATTCAGTGGCCCAGGAATACTCAACCTTGCTTATGCTACAGAGCTGAAACCCAAGTTCTCTTGTCAAAATCTCCAGTTCTTCTTTCAGATAGTGTTTCGTATTTGTACCGCCTTTTTTTACGATACCATCGCGAATGGAAGCGGCTGTAAAACCAAGTTCATAGGAAGCCTCGGCAGCGGCTTGCCTGTAGCTACTGCATTCTTCAAGATTCCACTGCACCAGGCGGTGAACAGTCAGTAATACAGACTCCAAAGAGGGAATTAACAGCAATAATCGGCCATTTGCCGCAATTAGGCCGCTAACATTCTCAAACAGTCGCCTTCTTCTGCTATAGTCGGGCATAATCGCAACATTCAGACAGACGCCTACATCAACCTGTTCTAGCTCTGGAATCTTCCTGCACAGGTCTAATTGCAGGAGTTTCACGTTACGCAGGTGTTTATTACGTTTTTCAGCAATTTTCAGGCAGCCTTCAGACAAATCAATCGCCAGCACCGACTGGAACTGCCTAGCCAATGTAGGAAGAAGACTTCCTGTTCCACAACCAATATCTGCAACGCTCCGGTTTTTAGAGGCCAGCTTCGACAATGCTGTCAAAATTGTGCCATTCATGTCATTTGCTACTGGCTGGAATACATCTGTTTCAAACGTAGCAGCAAGTTTGTTCCAGTACTCGAGTTTCATATATCAACTAAATACCTTTGGTTTCGATTAAGTATTGAGGCTCTGAAGAGTGTAACTGATGAAGCGAGTAGAATAATCACTTCAAGGGGGGATTGGGGTAATTCCTGGAAGCAATTCTTTTGCATATAGAATATATACAGGCCAATATACTATTTAACATAATATACATTATGCGCATACATATAGACATTATGTGGGTTTAAAGGTATGCAATATAGGGCTTTAGCGATATATTACGCCATCCTCTATTCGAGTGTATTTGCAATTTAAAACATCTATATTCTTAATTAAGTAAATTCTATATCTCTATGTATTAAAAAGTATTTATCCTATATATAAATTAACTTCAGATAAGTCTGAAAATAATAAAAAACTCGAAATTATGAAATATATAATCCAAATTCTGTTCATATTAACCATCTCAGCTCAACTGCATGCGGAATCAGAAATTAAAACAGCTGCACAGGCTGATTTTAAATACCTGGAATCACTCTACTACCACCTGCACAGGAATCCTGAGCTGTCATTTCATGAGAAAAAATCTGCAAAACGGATGGCAAAAGAACTTCGGAAAGCTGGTTTCAAGGTGACAGAAAATGTCGGTGGCTACGGTTTGGTAGGAGTTATAAAAAATGGTCCCGGCCCAGTTTTGATGATTAGAGCGGACATGGATGGCTTGCCTGTTGAAGAGAAAACCGGTCTGGAATACGCAAGTAAGACCCAGGTAGTCGACGATCTGGGAAAAACAGTCAATACCATGCATGCCTGTGGACATGATATCCATATGGCAGTTTTTGTCGGTACAGCTCGCAGACTGGCAGAAATGAAGGATAAATGGAGCGGAACCCTAGTCATGATTGGGCAACCGGCTGAAGAACGTGGTGCCGGTGCCAGAGCAATGCTAAATGATGGCCTTTATACCCGTTTTCCACGCCCAGACTACGCTATGGGCCTGCATGTTAATGCGGCACTGCCATCGGGACAAATTGGCTATGTTGAAGGTTTTGAACTTGCAAATGTGGATTCAGTGGACATTACAATACCCGGTATCGGCGGTCATGGCGCTTATCCCCACACGACTAAAGACCCTATAGTACTTGCTGCACAGATAATAAATGCCTTACAAACTCTGGTTTCCCGCGAAATCCCACCTATTGAAGCCGGTGTGGTGACCGTGGGCTCGATTCATGGTGGCACCAAGCACAATATCATCCCTGATCAGGTCGATTTACAGCTAACGGTGCGTTCCTATTCTGACGAAACAAGAGATACCCTACTCGCTGGTATCAAACGTATTGCCCACGCTCAGGCTCTGGTTATGGGTTTCCCGGAAGATAAATTACCGCTAGTAAAGGTTCGTGATGAATACACGCCGGCTCTGTACAACGATCCGCCTTTGACCAGACGTGTTACAGCGGTGTTAAGGAAGCAATTGGGTGGTGAACGGATTGTCGAGGTTAAACCGGTAATGGGCGGCGAGGATTTTTCTCAATACGGGCGTGTTGAGCCAAAAGTACCCAGCTTTTTCTTCTGGCTGGGAGCTATTGATCCTGTCGTAATCAAGCGTAGTGAGGAAACAGGCAAAGGTTTGCCTTCACTGCATTCCGCTTATTTTGCACCTCTTCCGAAGCCGACTATTCTTACCGGTGTTGAGGCAATGACTGCTGCTGCGCTGGACTTACTAAATAAGTAATTAGCCCGATAATTGTTGTTTTATGTAGCTGGCAGCATCAAGTAGGGCTGTTTTAGCCATGTCTACGGCACCGGGCATGGCGATAAAACCATGCACCATGCCTTCGTAGCAATGATATTTCACCTCTACCCCACTTTCTGTGAGCTTTGCTGCGTAAGCTTCTCCCTCATCCTTCAGAGGGTCGAAGGCGGCTGTCATTATGAAAGCTGGCGGCAGCTCAGCATGGCTTTCAGCCATTAGTGGTGAAGCGCGTTTATCATACATATCCTCACCATTTCGTAAATATCCACTGATAAACCATGCGATTGAGGTTCGGGTAAGCCTATAGCCGTCGCCACATATAGCGTGAGACGGGAAACGCATTAACATATCTGTAGCCGGATAAATAAGAAGCTGACAGCGGAAGTGTGGTCCACCCTGCTCTCTTGCCAGTAAAGTCACCACGGCAGAAAGGTTACCTCCGGCACTATCACCGCCGATGGCAATCCTGTTTCCATCTATTTTGAACTCATCTGAATGGCTCGAAATCCAATTAGCTGACTCAAACGCATCTTCTACTGCAGCAGGAAATTTGTGTTCTGGTCCCATTCTATAATCGACAGAAATCACAACACATTCAGAATGACTGGCCAGCCAGCGGCAAACATGATCATGAGAATCCAGATCACCAATACACCAGCCACCACCGTGAAAGTATATAAGTGCTGGCATTAACTGGTCATGGGTGTCTTCAGGTCGGTAAGTTCGAATGGGTATATCAGCAAGTGATGTGCTGATAAGCTGGTCAGAAACATCCAGATTGTCCGGAGTCTCGCCAGCCAGTTTCTTCGCAGTCGATACATAGAAATCCCGGGCATCTACATATGAAAAAGAATGTATAGGCGGTATTCCGGCGTCGTCAGCCGCCTGCAGTAATGCTGCTAACTGAGGGTCTAGTTCATTTGTCATATTTCAGTATGCACTCGTCAATATCTTGCAAATTTTATCTGTAGGTTTATTATTTCTGTACTGCTCGATTGATAAGAGATAAATCTAAAATCAGCCTGATAATAATATCTTTATAGGGGTAATAATATGAATAACCAACAACGTCGCAACGACAATGATAGGCGCTCAAGCCAGGAAAGACGAGGCAAAGAAAACAGTATGATCGAGGCCTTCGCAAAAGAGTGTGAAACTGACAGACGTAATAGTGACAGCAGGCGACAAGTGAGCGAGCGCAGACACTAATTGGTATTTAATAATTTGATTTCTATCTAGAGAAATCTGAATGAAACTCTTTATGTCAGTTTGCATGACTTTTTTCATCATGCTCTTTTTTACTTCCAGTGCCTTGGCCGAAAGATGTGCGACGCCAGAAGAAGTCATAGAAAGAAAAATCTCTCCTGATTTTGAATGGAGCGTCAGTGAAGGTGTGACATTGGAAGGTATATTGTCGGTGAGACGATTATATGCAGTGACAATTGAGAATTATGGTGAGTTTGTAGCCTGCAAGTATGAAGCAAATCAACAATATATCAGGCTCGATGGTGCTCCAAAAAATACCAAATGCCCAATACAGGTTATTTCTGATAACTGGTTTGTCAGTGAACTGGGGCAAACTGTATGTGAAGAATCCGATATAACCTTATGTCGTTTTGGCCCCTCCTGTACATAAGAAGGGATTTTCAACGCTGTTGTTCCGCTGCTTCTTTGACGTGCATGTATCCCGATTCTGCAAGCGCCTGCCCTGCTTGTTCGTGAGACTCCTCTGAACTTTTTATACCGTAGCCTTCCAGTAGACGATTATAAAGATTAAACATTCCACAAATCATGATGGCAAAATGAAATGCGTTTTCATCCCAGCCTGCATCAAAAATAGCGTCAGCGTCTGCTTGTGTCATCAGCGACGGGCTTAGCGTCAGCTTTTTTACAAATTTCAGGATCGATTTAATATTTTCTTTGACTGGAGCCGTGTCAATATTTTTAAGCAAGTCTTTAAATAAGTTCTTGTCAACACCCAGTGCTTCCGCTGCTGCCTGATGTGTGCGGGCGCAGTAAGTACAGGAATTCAAGTCACATACATAGGTGGCAATAAGTTCACGCTCAGCTAAAGTAAATTGCGAATCTTCAGAACGCATCACATATTCTGTCATCATGCTGACAGGGTCGGCGATATCAGGATAAGGCTTAAGTATTGTAGCTATTGAACCTTCGTTTTCAGGAAAACGTGAAACGAAACCCATACTTTTCTCCTCATTAGGCTGAGTTGAGTTTTTAGCATTCAAAGATAAAATTAGTGGGGCTAGTATATGGCATGTCCTGTTATTTAGCATATCCTTCGGCTAATCTTAGCTGGTGAAAATCTAAAATCAGTGAGGCGGAGAAAACTACTGATGTGGATGCGAAAACAACATACTATGCTTGTGTACAGCAAACTTTCATGAGGATGAGTGTCTAAATCATCGTGATATCGACACCTGATATATTGAGACTATTTATATATTTAGTACTGGCATTATCCATGTCTGCCTGTGAACGTGCTGATTTTGATTCAGCTCATCGGGCTTACCAGTCAGGTGATTATGAGACGGCATTAAAGCAGCTCAAAATTCTCGCCCATGAAGGTGACATGAAAGCACAAAACAACCTGGGCTTCATGTATCTGAATGCTGTAGGTGTAGAGCTTAACTACTCCAAAGCACTCAAATGGTATCGTAAAGCAGCCAACCAGGGAGTTGCTGAAGCTCAGCATAGTATGGGCTACATGTATTCAGAGGGATTAGGCACAGACCCTGTTTATACTATTGCACTTAAATGGTATCGACTTGCTGCAGAACAAGGCTTAGCTCAGGCTCAATATAATCTTGCTCGCATGTATGAAAACAACATTGGTATCCGTCGAGACGACGATGAAGTGTTGTCCTGGTATCGCAAAGCTGCAGAGCAAGGGCATCTTCTCGCGCAAAATAAGCTCGGACTGATGTATTTGTATGGTGATGCTGTCGAACCAGATCAGTTGAAGGCCTATGCCTGGCTCGGAGTTGCTGCGGCTGGTGGTCACGAACAAGCTGTAGGTCCAAGGGATGCTATAGGCTTGCAATTTACTGATAGTGAGCTCGACCAGGCACGGGTTATGGCCAGAGACTTTTGGTTGAAATATGAAAAAAAATCGGATCAGACAGAAACTGAAAACTCTCTATTATGAATAAGCCAATCACACTCTACGATCTTGTTGGCACTGACGACAGACGCATGAGCCCTTTTTGCTGGCGAGCCAAACTGGCGTTAGCGCATAAGGGTCTGGATTTTGAAACGATTCCTCTAAAGTTCACAGAGAAAAATAAGCTGGCATTTTCAGGTCAGGAACAAGTGCCAGTCCTTGTCGATGGGGATCAGACTGTATTCGACTCATGGACAATCGCCTGCTATCTGGAAGATAAGCATCCCGGAGCACCAAGTTTATTTTCAAACACATCAACCCGGGCACTTACACGCATATTCAATCACTGGTTTGATAAACTAGTCACACTGAAATTATTTCCCTTAGTGGTGCCAGATAATTTTGATGTTGTGTGTCCGGAAGACCTTCAGTATTACACCGAATCAAGATTTAAATGGTTAGGAAAAACCAGGGATGAGTTAGCAGCAGAGCGCAGTGAAGATGATTTTGTTGAATGGCGACTAAGTATGGATCCTCTACGCGAACAATTACAGGAGCAAGATTTTCTTGGTGGGGAATCACCTTTGTTTGCAGATTACATAGTTTTTTCGATGTTTATGTGGGCACGAGCCGTAAGTCCCTGGCCATTGATTTTACCGGAAGATGTGCTTTATCCATGGCGTGAACGCATGCTTGATTTGCACGACGGTCTTGCACGGAAAAGTAAAGGATATGATTATTAGGGTCTAATTATAGTCCTGTCATCACTTGCTTTAACGCCTTCTTTTTGAAGGCACAAACTCACCTTCTCGATTATACACACGCTTGATATAGAGTGGTCCCGAAAACATTAAGGGATTTAAATTCAACTCAACCTGCAACAGATCTTTTCCTGAATCGGATTTTATTAAGGTATAAACCTCACTGGTTCTGCCACCATCTCGTGGGCGGGACTCGACAAAGAGCTTATTTGTAGAGGACCAACTGGCAAAGGCAAAATCTTTCCGTTCACTTCTGGAAGAGCCCCTTGCACTTGCTGATCTACGTCTGTTATCTGAATGAAAAATTCGTTCGAAACCTTCCGCATAAGTTAGACGAAACTCCGGTTCCTGATACTGAAAGTGCAATATTTCGTCGTAGGAAATGTGATCGTACATTGCCTGTTCAGGAGGGCCTCCTTTGTATCGGCCCTTGCCCTTCTTTTTTGTCCGCCCTACTTTCCCTCCTGAGTCCTTAATCGCTTTTTCCACCTGTTTATCGGTGTCATCGCTGAGTTCTTCATTGATCACCCATACTCCATTAAATTCGGGAATCCCGTCAGCTGAAACAAAAGCAGGATAAATGGACAGTAAACCCAGCATCGCTGAGAAGAGAATGGAAAAAAGTATATTTCTTTGCATGATTTTGTAAATCGCTTTGAGATTTAAGGAATCTACATAATAGACAGCCAGCGCCTGATGTAATTCACATTATATTTACCAGCTGATACCCGGCGACCTTGCCTCGAACTTCAAACATAGGACATCACTGTCATAATAATATGTTTATACCCAATTCGTCTAAAAAATAGCTTATTAATGCTTTTATTGTGAGCACATAGAACTACAATGCCAGTATCAAATGAACTCATCAGAATTTATTGTAAATCGGGAAACTAACAAGATGTCAGCTGCATTACAAATGCTCGATGAAAACAGTCTGTTGTCAGAACAATCACCACTGGAGATTGTCGAGTGGGCGCTGTCTCAAAACAAAAAGGCGATCGTAACGACCAGCTTTGGTCCGTTTTCCGCCGTAATGCTGCATCTTGCCACCCGTGTTAAAGCTGATGTTCCCATCATCTGGGTGGATTCCGGTTATAACACTCTCGAAACCTATACCTATGCTGAAGGCCTGATCAAAGATCTTAATCTTAATATTGAAGTTTTTATTCCAGAAATGACTGCAGCACGTCGTAGCGCCATAATGAACGGCATCCCGGCCGTAGATAGTGATTTACACGCTGAATTCACTCGCCAGGTGAAACTGGAACCCTTTCAGAGAATGATTTCAAAGATTGACCCTGATATCTGGCTTACTGCAATTCGTAAAGATGAAACAGATTTTCGTAAGACTCTGGATGTTGTCAGCGAAGGGCCAAATGGAATTATTAAAGTGGCGCCCTTTCTCAATTGGAGTGAGGTTGATATGGAGGGTTATCTATACGAGCATAATTTACCTCAGGTCAGCAAATATAAGGATCCCACCAAGGCAGAAGAAAATCGAGAATGTGGCTTACACACGATGGATTACTCTATCTAGAACTCCTGCCTGATTCAGCTTGCGAAAGCCTGTACTTTTAGCGGTTTAATCTTGTAAATTACCCGAACCTCACCTTCCTGGCGGAATGGATAAGGTCGCTGGTTAATATAGAGTTCAGCAAGATCATCGATGTGCTGATCCGCCCCTTCTTCGGTAATTTCATCTACAGTACCTCGAACTTCAAGCCAGCGATACGGATTCTCAGGATCCATTGCGAGAATAGTGATCGTCGGGTTTGCTCGTAGATTTTTGTCTTTTACTCTACCCAGTGCTGAATTAATCAAAATGTGTTCACCATCGAAGCTACACCAGACAGGATTCACCTGAATTGAGCCGTCTTTCATATAGGATGCCATTTGTACATAAACCGGACCATCGAGCAGGTCTCTATGGGACTCAGGTATTGATGCTGTCATAATTTTGTTCTCTCGCTATAACCACTTGTTATGTCATCAGAATCGTTCATTAAATTACTTATTAATAGCTTTGCATCGGCAATACGACCATTCATATCAGTCTTATTATCAGGGTCTACTTCCACTTCAGCACAGTTTAATATGATGTCAATTTCTTCATCTGAAAGAAGATGTTTCTTTTGTAATATTTCCAGTAACATTTTAATAATTGCCAGCGCAGCAAGACCATCTGCACCAGGTGATACGCCATCTACTGCTGTTTTCATGTAATTCTTCTCCAGATAAAAGCAAACGAGCCAAGCTTATTTTGTATTAAGGTTAATTATGCTGCCAGTTTTGTTCGTCGCTAGAGTCATTCGGCGACAAACCAAGTATGTCACCCTCAGTATTAATACCAAGACCCAATACGGTTCTATTCGCGTAGTTGAAATAGGCAGTAACCTGGTTTATTTCCAGGATCTCGCCGTCATCCCAACCAGCATTGCGCAATTTTACTATATTATCTTCATTGAGTTCTGTGGGATTCTTCGTAAGTTTCGTAATATAGTCCAGTGCTGATACTAACTTTGTGTCGAATATGCCTTCCCATTCTTCTGAT
>JABHFC010000264.1 GCA_018676275.1 Gammaproteobacteria bacterium
CAAACATTTTACTGGAGTCACTGGGTTCGCGCGGGTTCCAGTTATTATTTCAGCTTGTATTGCTTGGTACTCTGATTGAAACCGGGGCAGGGGTAATTCATGCTTTCAATGAAAGACTCGCAAGTTTCTATCGTTCTCGAAAAAAGACGATGCCACAAAAACTACGACCGCTTTCCGCATTTGTTCTTATGGTAATAGCTTCTCTGTTGTCGAAACTAGGTTTGATAGAATTAATTTTAATTGGAGCAAAATACTTCTCCTGGTGTTACCTGATGTTATTTCTAGCGCCTCTATTAAGTGTCGGTGTATATCGGATAGTAAAATCAAAAGGAGTAATACAGGCTAGTTAAATGAGATGAAAATGGGAATTAGCTAAAAATTATTTGCTGTTTAATTCAGGTTTCAGAAAAGCCCGAGATACGACACATATTTAATGCGACACTCTCAACCGCCGTGAAGATCGCTTGCTTCGTGCTCAGGATCAGGGGGAAGGTTCAGGAACTCGTCAGGATAATGCTCTGCAATATGAGAAAGGATATCGCGAATTGAGACTATTCCAAGCGCATGGTCATCTGGATCGAGGATTGGTAGTTGGCGTATCCTGTCGCCCGACATGATCGATAGTGCTTCACGGATATAATGGGATGCTTCGATGGTTTTTGGATTACTATCCATCACGTCATCAACGGATATGTCATGCCAGGATTGTGAACTGTGATCAAGCTTTGTAATCAGATGTCTTTCAGTAAAAATACCCAGTAATTTTCCGGCACCGTCCTCAACTATTGCGGCACCTCGCCCCCCTTCGCGCAATGCCAACACAACGGATAGTAAAGGAGATTTTGTTTTAACTCTTACAGGATCACGGCCTTGTATATCTCCTATAGGTGTTTCGGCAATTTTATCGAACATTGAATTATCCTCCCCCTATATCTGTCCATTCTTCAATTTCAGAGGCATCATTTTCTTCAAATTCGGTGAGTACTTCTGACAAATGAGACATAACGTCCCAAACGGTTAAGACATTTGCAGTTTCATCGTTGTTGATAATGGGGATATTGCGGAATCCACGGCTGGCCATTCGCTCAACGGCATATGAGACAGCATCTTCGATTCCCAATGTATCAGGGTTCGCTGTCATGACATCAGCTATGGCGGTTTCCGATGGAATTAGTCGAGCGCCAATTACGCGATTGAGAAAATCACGCTCTGTGAATATGCCAGCAAGTTTTTTATTATCAACCACCAGCAAACATTCTGTATGCTCGGAATTCATTTTTTCGACTGCATCCATTACATTTGCACTAACTGCAATGGTTACAACAGGCTTATCACTTAGAAACGCTGAAATTGGTTTTTGTATTTGCTGCATTTTGCCTCCTTCAATTCCCTGCATGACAGGGGTCAAAAACAAGCATATTTTTTATTATACTGCTGAGTATAGTTGGAAAAAGCAACTTTGCTGATTCCAGGCAAGCCAGATCCATCATCGAATTTGAAGAAAACTTCAGGGATATCAATTATTTTGGGTAGTGTGTCAGTGTTAATTAACCAGACTCAACCCGAAGGGCTGGGACTATTTTTGCCTTCAGCTGCGTTATCAGTCGCTTATGTAGAGTGACTACATTGCGCTCCTTCTGCCTTGCTGAAGACAAAAATGATCACCAGCAGTGGCGAAAATGAAGGATAAACAGATCCTGTAGTATATTGAACCTTTTAATATCGGGAAGTAGAACTATGCCTTATTTAATTCAGGTCGCTGAAAAGCCAAATACTCGCCATATATTTGATGAGACACTGGAAGCTCATAGAGAGTATCTTCAGCCTTACATAACAAAAATGTTGGCGACCGGTGCACTGCTGGAAGATGATGGTTCACGCGCTGGTGGAGCGATTATTATTATGGATACTGAGAGTCGTTCAGAAGCAGAAGACTATATAAACAATGATCCTCTGACTCTGGCCGGTATTTTTGAATCGATTACCATTACGAAATGGCGTCGTTTTATTTATAACGGAGAAATGATGCCTGAAATGGAACAGTTTTAGTTCGAGGTCGCCCATTAACGTTCGCTACTCTTCATAAAGAATCGTTGCTTGCCATGTCGGATAAATATAGACAGTTTTTTAGAAAAACCCCCGTAAAAATCATATTGCTGATTATTTACCTCGGTGGGGCGAACTTACTGGCAGGTTTTGTCGCAGTCTGGTTTAGATTTCCCTCACTTTGGGGCAATGGTGAAGTGTTTATTGACTATGCTTTGCCGGTTAATTTCACCTATGCATTATCTCACTGGCCATCTCTTCTTTTATGTGCTGCTCCAATAATGCAGATGGCAGACTGGAATACCAGACAGATACGACGTATCAGAAAAATTTGTTTGATATTGTTATTAGTTATTGCATATGGCTTGATCGAAAAAATACCATTCGCACTGTTTCCAGCTATTGATTTGCTTTTTGTATTTATCATTAGTCTTCTTATAGCGCCGCCCACACTGAAGGAAAACCCGATAATAATCTCTGTAATACTGGGCTTATTGGCAATAGCAGCCTGGAAGGGAAGTTCAATTTTTTATTTCAACTGGAAACACCAGGTACCGGTAATTAAACAGGTAGAAATAAATGATGGTCTGTATGAGTTGCTGTCTATTGATGTTAAAAATCGCAACAAGGAACTTGTTTTCGATATGGAACTAACAAGACATATTGCGGAAAACGATCTTTGCGATATGAGCACGGCGATGTTCACAAGTTTGATTGAATCTTACCCCTTTGATAATACTTATCATCGCCTGGTAGAAATTAAGTTCAACCCGGTAGATAAAAAAAGGGGTGACCTGGCTTACCGACTCGGGTATTTAATTGAGAATAAAGAAAATGATGGCCGACCAGCAGTGGCCTGCTATTTGAAATACAAAAAATAATCAGAATGTTAAGGAGATATTATTTTTCTTGTAAGGCTGACTTCCTGGTGATCTTCAGAAAACCAAATAGGTTATTTAGAACCAGGCAGACTTAATCAGTTGAGAAGGGATTTTATCTTCTATCACTTTATGTAATTCCGGTAATTTTGACCAGTGAAGCCACTGTTTATAATGATGCGCCGTGTGATAACCGAGATTACCTGTGACAAGGTTAAAAAAGGGATGCAGGTTATTATTTGATGCTTCAAAACTATTATCAGTGTCGAGCCCGGCATGATGCTCGTAGGTTGCCCATGAGGTCAGATGCAGGCCGAGAATCATTGGGAGAACAAACAGAAAAAGCCCTGCTACCGGTTTGTATGCGACCAGTGCGATAACGATTAGCAAGGTTAGAAAGGAGAAAATCAAAAATTCTTTTTGTATTTTTGGATGGGATTTCCCTACCTGATAACCACGGTAGTAAGCTGTGCCCGCAACATTAAAGGTATATTCCAACTCACCCATTTGAGTGCTATTTTTTCTTTTCCAACGACTTTCATCCTTTCTCTGATCCATATAATTAACATGATGTCCCAGCACATGGTGTAGCAACCATAAATTTGTAGTCACTCCACTGTGGAGGGCATAAAAAAATTCAAGTACTCGGTTTAATGCAGTATTTCTGAAAGTATGTGTGTGTTGATGATGATGATTCCATGCACATATTTTTCCCTTAGGCACAATCATAACTGCCCAGTAAATGGCAAATACCCAGAGATTATTAATGAGGAAGTAAAGACAAAAATCGATGCAGGAAATTACAAGAATAATAGCAACCGGTAAACGGTCTTCAGGATACTTAAACATCATCAATTTTTGTTTCCTGATTGCGGATAACAGAAATCGTGTGTATGCGCACACCTGACAGGTGTGTCATGGAGACGTTCTCGGTAACAATATCAACATTATGGGTAGGGGACCCTTTTCTTATTATAATTAGTGTGCAGATCTGGTGACGACCTTACTCAATAAGCGCCGGTAGCTCAAGTGTTTTGCTCAGAAATACCTCATTTCAGGCAAATCAGGGACGCTAGACTCTTCATCTTATTATAAGCGCTTGCCAAAGAATCCCATTTTTGGTTTTTCATCGAAAGGAAGTGAAAGGTAGTCAGCGACCGTTTGTGCAGATGAGATTATTTCATCAAGGTCAGTGAGACCACCCGGTAACTTGACGTTTTCTTTGCCAATTAATTGAACATAGTAAATGGTGGTCGAACCACCTTTGGCAGCCGGACGACCAGCCATCATGATACCGACTTCATTAAAATCGGCTAGCTGATATTGTTGTTTTCGATCGAGGCCGAGAGCTCCAAAAGACTTAGTGATCAGTGCATTATCTTTATCAAGAGAGACAAGGTAATCTGCAGAAAATATTGCGGCAGAAATCAGTGCAAGCAAAAGGCTAAAAAGAAGAAGGAAGATAATTCCACCACCTTCCGCAACAGTGATACACATAAACAGTGCTGTCAGAGCCATAACCGTAGTAAGAAAACCGATGGCATTGCGAGCGGAAAAATCAATTGAAAAAATCATATGTATTCCCCGGTGATACCTGTATTAAAATTAATGTTCAATATTGATTATTCCGGCTGCTAATTATTGTAGAGAGCAGCAAACAAAGTTCTATTTCTTTATTGTTAACCAGACACCAAGGAGTACGATCAATAAACCTGAGATTCTTTCCCAATCAAACGACCTTGCTTCAATTTCAAAAAAGCCAAAGTGATCAATGCAGGTTGCCATGATAAGTTGACCTGCAATAATTAAAGTAATAGTTGCAGCAACACCAATACTGGGGATGATAAAGACCTGCGCGCTGATCAATATCACTCCAAGTGCACCAGCTGCAAGCGCATACCACGGAACATTTTGCCATTGTCCAATATTGCCACCTTTAGCAAGCGCCAATAATGCAGCGGCAGCAATAAGACCGCCAAGGTGGATAATAAACACACTCTCCAGCATTCCCAGGCGTTGACCAATGATGCTCGCAAGGGGAGCCTGTAGTCCAATAGCAAGTCCTCCAAAAAGACCTACTGCGCTAATAAGGATCAGGTTATTCATTAGGACTCTCCTGCCAATATGGCGGCATCGAGTGTAATTTCTATCATTTCATCAAATGAGGACTGACGTTCTTCCGTGGATAATGCAGCTCCCGTACGGATATGGTCGCTGACAGTGCAAATGGTTGCAGCTTTAGCACCGAATTCAGCCGCCAGACCGTATAGACCTGCGGCTTCCATTTCGATACCAAGGATATTGTATTTTTCCATGATATCGAACATCCCCGGGTCCGGGGTATAAAATAAATCAGCGGAAAAAATATTACCCACCTGAATATCGACTTTTCTTTTA
>JABHFC010000265.1 GCA_018676275.1 Gammaproteobacteria bacterium
CAAAAGAACATATGAAGGCTGGAAATAATGCGGAAGAAGTTGCCGATGCCTGTATGAAACCGATTTTTGATCGTGGCTATCGTTCCGGTCATGTCTGCGGTCATTCGATTGGTATGACTATGATTGAAATGCCACGTATCGGTGAAGGTTTCGATTTCGTTTTGCCGGAAAATATGGTTTGTTCCATGCATCCGCATTTCATGAATCAGGAACGCACTCATTCACTCTATTTTCAGGAAACTTACAGAGTGGGTAAAGATGTTGGTGAGCCACTTTCCGGTGTTCCTATTAAAGCGTATGAAGGTGGTGAGACATCTTTCTAGATAGTCCAGCTCGTTTACCGATGTAATTCCAGTATAAGCCCGGTTTTTACCGGGTTTATGCATTTTAAAAGGAGATGAAAATATGTTGCGTTTGATCGGCATTACTTTTCTCTCATTAATTTTGGTAGCTTGTGAAAAAATTAATGAACCTCAGTTGAATCCAGCGAGTGCTAAAGTAGCAGCAGAGACAGAAAAAATTATTTTGGTCACTGGTGCTACCGGGAGACAGGGAGGAGCAGTTGCCGCGGCGCTTCTGAAAACCGGTTTTAAGGTGCGTGGTCTGAGTCGTAATCCGGAGAGTGAGCGCGCACAGGCAATGACTGAACGTGGCGTTAGTATGGTCAAGGGCGATTTCAATGATAGCACTTCACTTGATTCTGCGATGCGCGGAGTTTACGGAGTTTTTCTGGTTACTAATTTCTGGGAGCATGGCTTTGAAGCAGAAGTGCAACAAGGTAAAAACGTGGTGGATGCTGCGGGCAGAAATAAGCTTGAGCACCTGATATTCACTTCTGTCGCAAATGCAGATGAGGCAACAGGCATACCCCATTTCGAAAGCAAATACGAAATTGAACAGTATATTCACTCAGTAAATATTCCTTACACAATCTTGCGGCCGGTTTCTTTTATGGAAAACTGGGAATACTCAAAAGAACGCATTAACGCAGGTAAAATTTCCAGTCCATTTTCCCTTGGTACACGTGTGCAGCATATCTCTGTGCGCGATATAGGCCGCATGGCAGCGCTGGCATTTACAGATCCGGAAAACTGGTTAAGTCGATCTCTTGATATTGCCGGGGATGAAAATTCAATGAAACAAATAGTAAATCTTTTCAGCAGCGTAACTGGTAGTCCCGTAGAGTATATTCAAATCCCCTGGGACGTGTACGAAAAAGAAGAAGGTGAGGAAATGACAATTATGGACCGCTGGATAGATAATACCGGTTACAGCGCCAACATTAACCTGGTTCGTTCCCAGCTAAAAGATATGCTGACTCTCGAAGACTATTTACATGAAGCAAAATGGTGATAAAACTAAATGTAATAGCACGCAAAAGAAACGTTTAGAGTAGTCTCGGAATATTTTTATTAAGGACGTTTATTACTGGTATATCGTAAAAACCAGTTATACAAATCTTCACCTTCATAAACCCGTTTCCATGCATCATGATCCATATCTTCGTGAACAGTAAAACGCAGGGCAGGGTGTCCTTCTGATTCAAGTGCTTCCGCCATTTGATAGAGCCAGTGAGGCTTAACGGTTCTGTCTTTACCTCCACCAAACATCCATATGGGTAGTCTTGCATCGGCAAGTTTTTTTGCGTCGACAATTTTACCTGTACCAACAATAGGAGCTATTGCAGCCCAACGTTCAGGGTATTTCGCGGCCATATGAAATGTGCCATAACCGCCATAACTAACTCCAGTTAAATAGACTCGATCTGAATCGGCCCTGTATTCCTTTAAGACTGTATCTACCATGTATAGCAGTTCTTCGTGAATATTTATCCAACCATCAAAATCTGGGTAGCCTTTAAATTGTGAATGGGGACCGTCTGGAAAGTCTTCACTATTTTGTCTATCAATTGGTATAGGGGACTTAAATCCGTAGTTACGCTCAGGCACGCCTTTTTTCAATCTCGCTGGAATTGGGTCTGCACTATGATCTTCTTCCACGCCTTCTATACCAAATTTCACCGGTAATTGCGGGCTGATAATAATAAATGGCAGTTCTCTGCGTTGAATCCAGGCTTCCATCAACGGACCATGTACCAGCACATAATCAAGATCTTCTTGTCCATTACCACGTTGGCCATGACCATGTAGAAATAGCATCACTGGCCATTTTTTCTCTTGTGATTTTTTATATCCAACAGGCAAGTAAACAAAATACTCCCTGTTTTTTTGTGTAGCTGATGAAAAATAGGAAAGTTTCAGCAGCTGATCTGCCGAACCTTTCTCCGCCACGGCAGGAAAAGAAGATAATGAAACAAGAATGGATAGAATTAGCCCAGTACTAAAGCATGTTTTCATTTCAACTCCGCTTAAATGTGAAAGTAGTTTTAAAGCTCAACCTCATCTGCCAACAAGACTGATGGCTCGGGGGTATCTTCGAGTCCCCATCCTCCCATAAGGTAGTGATGTACGATACGCAAAGCTGTTTGTCCGACATGATCTTCAAAACCTTCAAGATCAGCAAAACGTTCACCCAGCTTATTAATCACATAACCCTTCATTGGTTCAAAAGCCCAGATCGGCACAAATTCTGCAAAGGCATTCTGGCTTTCAATTTGAACAGCTTCTATATAATCACAGCCTTTTTCAAAACCTGCTCTATCTGTTAGCCCGTAGCGACCCGGAACAAAAACATCCCATTCCAGTTCAAGAAAACCACGCATGAACTTAACGAAATTGCAGAGATGATAGTCAGGTACAAAACCGTATTTAGCGTTGGCTAAAACTGTATCAGAAGAAAAAAGAATTTTGTCTTCAGCAAACCAGGCACTTATATTCCCGGAACCATGTGTCGGACCGGGATTGAGTAAAGTGAATTTACAACCATCAATACTCATCTCGTTTTTGGAACCGTTTAATACTTTAGTTACCTGAGATTGACCTTCGGCCTGGCGTAATTTAATTACTTTTGCACATATTTCATCCGCAATAATTTCAGCATCGGCTGACAAATCTGCAGCAAAACCACAATGATCCAGATGATCATGGGAGTAGATTATGGTTTTGATAGCTTTGCCAGGTATAGAGTCTGCAACTGCTTTCTTATAAGCCCTTGCACGCCCCGGAGTACCAAAGGTATCGAAGGCGATAACGCTTGTTTGTCCTTCCATAAAAATAGTACGACAGTTACCATCACTTATGGTCCAGATAGAATCTGATATCTTTTCTACCTGCATTTCAGGTTCATGCGCCAGATAAGCCTGGGCAGCATCACGAGTAAACTTTCCTCTATTCTCACTCATCTTTTTTGCTCCCTATAATGGCGATAAATCAGGTGTCATATTGCCTTCGATACCCCAACCACCGGATAGGTATCCCTGCATATAACGGGACAGATTTATTGCTGCGTATTCGAAATAGCGAAACATTTCACGATCAGTTGGCCCCAGTTTTTCATCCGTATATTTATTCAATCCTGCCCAGTCATGGGGATCGACGCCATCTATAACTGCCTGCTGAGCAAATTCAATCTGGTGTTCCCAGTAATTCAGAATTTCAATAAATTGCTGACGATTAATTATCCAGAAATGACCGGGTATGAATATTTCCCAGTCCAGGCTCAGAAAACGTCGCATGACATCGACATAATGCGCCATGTGCCAATCCATTAAGTAGCAATAGCCTACGCCTGCGGCGACGGTATCGACCATAAACAGGACTTTGCTTTGTGGAAAATAGGCGGCGACATTACCATCGCCGTGGGTGGGACCAGGGTAGATTAGCTCAAAATCACAGCCATCTATGGAATAGGCCTTGCGTTCTCCACTCCAGACTTCAGTAGCCGGAAGTTGACCATCAGACTTTCTGGCAACAATAACTTTGTTGGCATAGTCATGAGCAATGATGTCTGCTTCAGGGGCGAGATCTGCGGCGTATCCGGTATGATCTAAATGTTCGTGGGAATAAACAATAGTGTGAATGGGCTTTTTCGGAAATAGCCGCCCGATAGCACCGCCATAGGCTCGAGCTGTGCCGGGTGTCGTTAATGTATCAAAGGCAATCGTGCCTTTCTGGCCTTCCAGAAATATGGTTCG
>JABHFC010000266.1 GCA_018676275.1 Gammaproteobacteria bacterium
AAACCACATCCAGTTAGTATTCGATGCCATATTTCTAAAAGACTTCGTTATTTCGGCTTTTGCACCTTCAAGATCAATTCGCGCATCACCAAAGTCATCACCCAGGTGATGTAGAACATTCAGACAAAGGATAATATCGAATCGATTGGTATCAGTTGATGCAAAGTCATAATAATCATTTTTCACGGTTAGCTGTTTCTCGATATTTAGAAGTCTAACAGCTTCATCTATAAACCTTGCATGTTCAGAATTACCTTCCACAGCTGTGACGACAGAAGCACCCGCCTGAAGAGCACCGAAACTGAAATAACCCGTATTTGCACCGATATCCAGGACCGTTTTTTTTGAAAAGCCCAAGTTGCTTTCCATGTAGGATTGCCTTTCGGCTTCTTTTTTTCCAGTAGGCTGGTAATTATGACAGACAACATCGCAAATTGAAGGATGCAGTAGTTGATAATCGCTGTGTTTACTGTATTTACTCAATAACGTTGAAAGGGTTTCAGTGGATGATGTGGATTGCTTCATATAAATGCTCGTGTAAAAAATTATGAGTTATCAAATGTGCCCTTGTATAGATCGTGTGTCATTTCTACTATAGACATCATGTTTGTTTAACAGTTTTTGCCGTTCGATATCACTAAGCAAATCAGCAGTAGGATAGACATGGCATTTATGCGTCTGTGCACCATTAGCCCATTCATACCAGTGCGTAGTATCATTCTTCTTTTGAGGTGGTAAATCCCTTATACTACTGAATCCTAAGTCACTGGCATAAAGACCAATCATCTCAGGGCAAGCATCAACACCCAACTGCAATGGCCCCCAGAAACGAGGATTTATTTCTATAAAGTTGAGTTGCCCGTCTGCTTCTTCAATAATTTCCATCATGCACGGACCAAAATATCCCATATTAGCCAGCCCATCAAAGAACTGGTTTTCGTCTATATCGAGGTTAGCACCCGTTCTAGCTAGGACAATCGATTTTCCATTCTGTTGCTGCATGAGATTGGTCTGCCAGTAGTATCTTACCCCTCCATTTCTTGAGAGATATCCGCAAAGGTAATAACTTTGACCTTGAATATATTTCTGTACAAACCATTGCTTAGGATCTAGACGCTGTTTAGTCTCTTCTACTTTACTCTGAATTAAGCACATTATTGGATAAAGAACCTCTCCGTCCTGCAAATTGCTATTTGGCTTAAAAATACAAGGTGCTTTAGCAACTTGCCAAGAGATGTGCTGGGGCGATTTCAGATCAGAAATATTCTTAATTAGGTGAATGCTCTGGCTTTTATTTGTAAGCTGGCCATAGATATCTGTAGATGGCAATATTACCGTAAAACCCAAATTTTCTAACTCATTCCGGTTTTCAAGCACAAATACATTGATAAATTCTGTTGTAGGACAGTAGAGTAACTCCTGATTGTTATCAACTGATCTACGAACACTATCAAATAGTGCTAAGTCCACTTGACGATCGCTACGCGTCAAAGAAACAAAAGATGCCCAAGATGTTTTAAATATAGGATCCGTTTCCGAACTCGCCACGAGGTGAAAGGCCACGTTTATTGACGATAACGCTCTGCAAAGAGCCACAACTGCACGATTGTTATGTCCTGTAAAAATAAGAATGGCTTTATTCATTTAGCGATTGAATCATCTATTTGAAAATTGTAGCGGGAGTGCGAATTTCGAAAACAATTTGTTCTTGCTCTACTTTGGCAAGATTTGGGTGAATCGGCAAACAAATAACCTGTTTAGAAAGCAATTCAGCTTCCAAATATTTTGCTATTGTTTCCTTTTTTCCCTGCTGATACATCGGGAATTCTGTTATTAACGGATAAAAATACCGCCGCCCATTAATGCCATTTGCTTTGAGTTTTTCGTAGAGCTCATCACGTGTCAGTGTATAATCATCCCCGACAAAAATCGGGAAGTAACTGTAGTTGGGACTCTTCACTTGGGACGGAGTATGACAACGTATTCCGACGATATCCTTTAAACCCTCTCGGTAAGCAACATCGATAGCCTTCCGTTTTTCGATATGTTCGTCGATATACTGTAGTTGCAGCAGACCAACTGCGGCATTGAATTCATTCATTTTGCCGTTGATGCCGGTCTGTACCACCGAAGTTTCGCTTGTAAAACCAAAATTTTTCAACTGGTCGATATACTGCTTGGTTTTGGCATCCTGGCATACAATCGCACCACCTTCAAAGGTATTGAATACCTTGGTTGCATGGAAGCTAAGCACAGAGAGGTCGCCATAGTTCAAAATGCTGCCATTTTGGTCGCACACACCAAAGGCATGAGCTGCGTCGTAGATGACTTTAAGGTTGTGCGATTTGGCTATTGCATCAATTGCGTCTACATCGCATGGAGTTCCATAGACATGTACCGGCAGGATAGCCTTTGTTCGATCCGTGATTACGGATTCGATTTTGTTGGGATCGAGATTAAGCGTAACCGGATCAATATCGACAAAGACTGGAATTATACCATTCCACAGCAACGAGTGTGCCGTGGCAACAAAAGAATAGGGTGTGGTGATGACATCGCCCTGAATAGCCAGCGCCTTGAGTGCGGTGATCAGTGCAATGGTGCCGTTGGAAAAGAGTGAGATAAAGGGGACACTCAAGTATTCACAGAGTGCCTCTTCCAACTGTTCGTGAAATTGCCCGCCATTAGTTAGTACCTTGTTTTTCCAAATCTGTTCTAAATAAGGAATCAGCTCTTCCAGTGGCGGCAAGCTGGGTTGGGTAACATAGATGGGTTTGTCCAACATAATTATACCTGTAGCAGTGAAAGCAGGTATTCGCCGTAACTATTCTTGTTCAAACTGTGTGCGGCTTCGAATATTTGTTCTTTGGTGATCCAACCATTGTTGTAGGCGATCTCTTCCAGGCAGGCAATTTTGTATCCCTGTCGTGTTTCAATGGTTTCTACAAACTGTGCAGCCGCGAGTAGGCTTTCATGCGTGCCGGTGTCAAGCCAGGCAAAACCACGCCCGAGCCACTGAACTCGCAGGTTCCCTCGCATAAGATAGGCTTGGTTAACTGAGGTTATTTCCAGTTCCCCCCTATCTGATGGCTTTACTGATTTTGCAATATCAACAACATCATTGTCGTAAAAGTAGAGTCCTGTTACGGCAAAGTGGCTTTTGGGTTTATTGGGTTTCTCTTCTATGGAGATGGCTTTACCATCATTATCAAACTCCACTACCCCAAAACGATGTGGGTCTTTGACTTGGTATCCAAATACGGTAGCACCCTCTTCTCTTTTTGTTGCCTCTATCAGTTTAGGACGAAAACCTTGTCCATAGAAGATGTTATCTCCCAATACAAGGCACACTCTGTCATTACCGATGAACTCCTCACCAATGATAAACGCCTGGGCTAGTCCGTCTGGTCTTTTTTGGACGGCATAACTCAGATTGATCCCAAACTCCGTACCATCCCCTAGAAGTTTATTAAAGTTTGTACTATCTTCTGGCGTGGTGATAATCAGAATATCTTGAAT
>JABHFC010000267.1 GCA_018676275.1 Gammaproteobacteria bacterium
AGCGAACACCGCGATGAAATTACCCCGGATGGTTTTTTGGGTAATCATGCAGGTGGCACTCTTGGCGGTATTTCCAGCGGACAGGATGTGCTGGTCAGCATTGCCTTAAAAGCAACTTCAAGTATTCGACTGCCGGCGCAGACGATTAATATGCAGGGAAAGAAAGATGAGGTAGTGACAACTGGTCGTCACGACCCATGTGTCGGGATCCGTGCTACACCTATAGCGGAAGCGATGCTGGCGATTGTACTTATGGATCACCTGTTAAGACATCGGGCACAAAATGCGGGAGTAGATTCAGGCGTGCCAGTAATTCCGGCTGGTACAAACGAATAAAATTAATATTCCTGAGCCTCCGCTCAGGTACTCGTACCACCAACCGTTAGATCGTCAATGCGAATGGTTGGCTGACCTACGCCAACGGGTACGGATTGACCATCCTTACCACAAACACCAACACCGGAGTCGAGTTCCATATTATTTCCCACCATGGAAACGCGTGTCAGCACATCCGGTCCATTACCGATTAGTGTTGCACCCTTGATAGGAGCGGTCAGTTTTCCCTTTTCAATTAGCCAGGCCTGGCTTGCACTAAACACAAACTTGCCATTGGTAATATCAACCTGGCCACCACCAAACTGTGAGGCATAGATACCTTTTTCGACTGAAGCAATGATCTCCTGTGGATCCTGTTCGCCAGCGAGCATGTAAGTATTTGTCATGCGCGGCATAGGCAGGTGCGCATAGGATTCGCGTCGACCATTACCGGTTACCTGCATGTTCATCAGGCGTGCGTTATGTTTATCCTGAATGTAATTTTTCAGAATGCCATTTTCAATTAGTGTGGTGCATTCTGTCGGGACACCTTCGTCGTCAACACTCAGTGATCCACGACGATTGGCAATTGTACCGTCATCAACAACCGTCACCAGAGGTGTTGCAACACGTTCACCAATGCGACCAGAAAATGTAGAAGTACCTTTGCGATTGAAATCACCTTCGAGTCCATGACCAATAGCCTCGTGTAACAAAATACCGGGCCAGCCTGGTCCCAGCACAACACTCATTGTACCGGCAGGTGCAGCAACAGCTTCCAGATTAGTCAAAGCCTGGGTAATGGCATCGTCTATATAAGACTCAAGTAAGGCATCATCCTGAAAATACTCGTAACCAAGTCGACCACCGCCACCGGCACTGCCTTTCTCCATTTTCCCCTTATCTTCTACGATCACATTAATATTCAATCTGACCATCGGGCGCATATCAGCAGCGTAAGTACCGTCGCTGGATGCCACCATTACCGCGGTATGTGAACCACTGAGTCCCGCTATTACCTGTTTTACACGTGCGTCTTTGCTTCGACATAAGCGATCAACTTTTTTCAGCAGACTGACTTTTTCTTCAGAGCTGATGCTATCCATCGGTGCGTCGGGTAAATAGAGTGAAGTGATGTCCTGCTGTCGCCAGGCCTGCAACTTTCCATTACCACCACTTTTAGCAATCGCACGAGCAGCTTTTGCTGCATTACCAAGTGCGGGCAGCACTATCTCGTCAGAGTAGGCAAAACCGGTTTTTTCCCCACTGATGGCACGAACGCCGACACCTTGATCAATACTATGAGAGCCTTCGCGGATGATACTGTCTTCCATTACCCAGGATTCCGTGCGTGAAGCTTCAAAATATAAATCAGCATAGTCAATATCATGAGTTATCAATTTATCCAGGGTCTTCTGAATATCCTGGGATTCCATGCCGACAGGGCTTAACAGTTGTTCCTCAGCTAACTTCAGATTTTGACTCATACCTTATTTGTATCTCTATTATTGAATTGCAAGTTTGGCTTAGACACCGATAACACGATGTTGAAGTGCAGGGAAAGATGCGCGTAATTCATCGACACGCGCAAGATCAAGATCGGCACATGTGACGCCCGGACCCTCGTCTAATGAAGACAGAATATTTCCCCAGGGATCAATGATCATACTATGTCCCCAGGTTCTTCTTTTTTCCGTATTTTGACCACCCTGTCCTGATGCAATAACGAAACAAAGATTCTCTACCGCACGTGTACATAACAACATTTCCCAGTGACGTTTGCCGGTACTGTATGTGAAAGCAGAGGGTACGGTAATAATGGTAGCACCTCTACTCACCAGTTCCCGATATAGTTCAGGAAAACGCAGGTCATAGCAGATGGACAAACCAAGCGTGGCAAAGGTTGTTTCTGCGACAACAATTTCGCGACCAGGAATGATGGTATTAGACTCATTATAGGCTTCGCCTTCTTCCTTGTTGACGCATACATCAAACATGTGAATTTTGTCATAACGTGCACTAAGTTCACCTGTCGGGTTATACAATAAACAACTGCTGGCAACCCGCTGAGGGTCCGGGGTCCTTATAGGCATTGATCCTGCCATCAACCACAGACCATGTTGCGTAGCCATTTCCGCAAGTAAATTCTGAATCGGCCCATTACCGATATCTTCGACGATATTCAGCTTATCCGTCTCATCATCGCTGATCAAAGGAAAGTATTCCGGTAAAACAGCAAACTCCGCACCTTCATCTGCGGCCTGCTGAATAAGGTTTTTAGCCTGGGACAGGTTGGCGTCTACATCTGCTGTAGATACCATTTGTATTGTCGCTACTCTCACCATCATCAGAGTATACGGTAGTCTTGAGCCTGCAAACAGTATTGCTAACGACTGTAACCTGTGTCACAGATACCGTATACTTTGCCGCTTTTTATAATTGCAGAAACTGAAGGTATCAGCCTTGAACACAGATTTTCCCCGAATAGATCGTTTACCACCTTATGTTTTCAATATCGTTAACGAATTGAAAATGCAAGAGCGTCACCGTGGCGAAGATATTATTGATTTCGGTATGGGTAACCCGGATCAGCCCACACCTCAGCATATTATCGATAAATTGATCGAGGCTTCCGCGCGTAAAGACACGCATCGTTATTCAATGTCCAGAGGTATTCCACGTCTGCGGCGCGCCATTTGCCGGTGGTATAAGGACCGCTACGAGGTTGAACTGGATCCGGAAACTGAGGCGATTGTTACTCTGGGCTCAAAGGAAGGTCTTGCGCATCTGGCCATGGCAATCATGGACCGGGGGGATGTTGCCCTGGTTCCCAATCCCGCTTATCCCATACATCCTTATGGCTTTATCCTTGGTGGTGCCGATGTCAGACATGTACCGATAGGACCCAATATAGATTTTTTCGATGAGTTGGAAAATGCGGTACGCAATATCTGGCCCAAACCAAAGTTACTGGTTTTGAATTTTCCCAGCAATCCTACAGCGCAATGTGTTGAATTGCCTTTTTTTGAAAAAATTATTGCATTCGCAAAGGAACATGAAATTTGGGTTGTACAGGACCTGGCTTATGCCGATATTGTATTTGATGGTTATAAAGCACCATCAATTCTCCAGGTAGAAGGAGCCAGAGATGTAGCCGTTGAGTTTTTCTCGCTTTCAAAGAGCTACAATATGCCCGGTTGGCGAGTTGGTTTTATGGTAGGTAATTCGACCTTGGTACATGCATTGGCAAGACTGAAATCCTATCTTGATTACGGCATGTTTACACCGATACAAATTGCTGCAATTAAGGCACTGGAAGGTGACCAGCAATGTGTGAAAGATATAGCGAATATGTATCAGGCCCGGCGCGATGTATTATGTGACGGTCTCAATGCAATAGGCTGGCAGGTGGAAAAACCCAAAGCAACCATGTTTGTCTGGGTACCCATTCCTGAGCGTTACAAGGCCATGGGTTCGCTGGAGTTTTCAAAAAAATTATTACTTGAAGCAAAAGTTGCAGCATCACCCGGAATAGGTTTTGGCGAGTATGGAGATGACTATCTGCGCTTCGCTTTGATTGAGAATGAACATCGCACCAGACAGGCGATCCGGGGTATCAAGGCAATGTTCAAGAAAGACGAAACATCGATAGGTTTAGCAGGATAATTCTGCATTAGAAGGTAACAGGTAAAACGATATGGATCCGATAAAGATAGGTTTATTAGGGCTGGGTACAGTAGGCGGTGGTACGGTCAGTGTGTTGACTCGCAATATTGATGAGATTGCCCGGCGCGCCGGGCGTGAAATCATTATCAGCCATGCTGCAGCCAAAGATTACAATGCAGATGCCATTGAAGGTTTGGATAAGATTGGCAAAATTACAGATGATGTTTTTGGCGTTGTTAACGATCCCGATGTAGAGATCATTATTGAATTAATTGGTGGCTACACGCTGGCGAAAGAGCTGGTACTCAAATCCATAGAAAATGGCAAACATGTCGTTACCGCAAATAAAGCACTGATTGCCCTGCATGGGAATGAAATCTTTAGTGCAGCACAGGAAAAAGGTGTGACAGTAGCTTTTGAGGCTGCTGTTGCCGGTGGTATACCGATTATCAAAGCCATGCGTGAAGGGCTGGCTGCCAATCAGATCCAGTGGGCGGCAGGCATCATAAATGGTACGGGTAATTTTATTCTCAGTGAAATGCGCGACAAGGGCCGCAACTTCGATGATGTTCTGGAAGAAGCACAGGCACTGGGTTATGCCGAGGCTGATCCTACTTTCGATGTGGAAGGAATTGATGCTGCACATAAACTTACCATCATTGGTTCCATAGCTTTTGGTATTCCTCTGCAATTTGATAAAACCTATACCGAAGGTATCACCCAAATTGAACAACAGGATGTCGTCAATGCCGCTGAGCTAGGTTATCGCATAAAACATCTTGGTATTACCAGAAAAACAGACAAGGGTATCGAACTGCGGGTACACCCTACCTTGATTCCTGAAAGAAGATTGATTGCCAATGTAGATGGGGTGATGAATGCTGTTCTTGTTTATGGTGATGCTGTCGGGCCGACACTTTATTATGGTGCCGGTGCCGGTGCTCAACCAACGGCGTCAGCGATTGTTGCGGATGTTGTTGATGTTGTCCGTGCTTTGACTACTGATCCGGAAAATCGTGTGCCGCATCTGGCTTTCCAACCTGACGCGATGTCCGATATTCCGGTATTAGACATTGAAGAAATAGAGACCGCTTATTATTTACGATTGTCAGCCGTAGATCGCCCGGGTGTTCTGGCCAATGTCACCTCCATTTTAGGCGCTTCCAATATCAGTATTGAAGCCATAATTCAAAAGCCGGCGATTGAAGGTAGTAGTCAGGTACCGGTTATTTTTCTCACTCAACGAGTGCAGGAGAAAAATATGAATGAAGCTATTCGTAATATTGAAGCACTGGACACCATAAGCGGGCAGGTCGTTCGGATTCGAGTGGAGACGCTGAAATAAATTGAATCTGCTATTTCCTATTCACCCATTCTAGACTTATTAATCAGATAAACAGGCAATGATACGTTATAAAGGCTTAATCGATCGCTATAGAAACAGGCTACCGGTAGACGATGATACAAGGATCATTGAACTCGGGGAGGGCAACACGCCGCTTATTCGACTGGAAAATATCCCGGAAATAAAAGATTACGAGATTGAGTTATATGTGAAGTTTGAAGGCATGAATCCAACCGGATCTTTCAAGGATCGCGGTATGACGATGGCCGTGACTCAGGCTGTGTCAGAAGGATCGCGGGCAATCATATGTGCATCGACCGGAAACACTTCTGCCTCCGCAGCAGCCTATGCCGCACGCGCAGGAATAACGGCTTTTGTATTAATTCCTGAAGGCAAAATTGCGCTTGGCAAATTGGCGCAGGCAATGATGAAAGGTGCGGTTATTATTCAAATAGAAGGTAATTTTGATGATGGTATGCGCCTGGTAAAAGAAGTGGCAAAGGAGGCTCCGGTATCTATCGTTAATTCTATTAACCCCTATCGTTTACAGGGGCAGAAAACAGCGGCCTTTGAAATCATCGACGAACTGGGGCGGGCACCGGATTATCATTGTTTGCCTGTTGGAAATGCCGGTAATATCACCGCTTACTGGATTGGTTATAGTGAATATGCAAATGAAGCGACTCAATCCTGTACCTTTTGTGAAAATAAATGTCGCTATGAATGCGAAAAACAGACGAATGTAAGACCAAAGATGCTCGGTTATCAGGCCAGTGGTGCTGCACCTTTTCTGCGAGGTGAGATGGTTGATAATCCGGAAACTCTGGCAACGGCAATTCGTATCGGTCATCCGCAATCCTGGGACCTGGCCTGGCATGCCAGTCGTGAATCGGGTGGTTGGTTTGATGAATTTTCCGATGAGGATATTCTATCTGTTCAAAAACTGCTGGCGGAAAAAGAAGGTATTTTTTGTGAACCAGCTTCGGCAATTTCGCTCGCGGGTGCATTGCGTGATATTCGTTCCGGCAAGATAGAAAAACAAAGTTGTGTAACCTGTACTTTGACCGGGCATGGATTAAAAGATCCTGATATCGCCATACAACAAAGTAGTGCGCCGGTGATTAAAACGGATGCGAGTTTGAATAACGTAAAAAAGGCAATTCTGGATAATATAAACTAGATTTTTTATATATAGTTTTTAGCACGCCAAAATAGAGAAAAATTATCGCCGTGATTAACAAGGCCAGACCTAGCTGAACAATGCTGAATTTATCTCTTTTTGTACCAGGTCTGTTTGATACAGAAATTGACCTGGAAAATGCTGCAGCATCGCATTTACCGTCGCTGGAATTTTTGTTGGCGCGTGCAAGTCGAACTGTAATTCCGCCTGAATCCTATAATCGAGCATTAGCAAACCAATTTAGCTACTTACCTGGAGAACAGGAAGATGTTCCGGTGGCAGCAATAGGTCGCCTTATAGACGATGATAAACGACCAGAAGGATTCTGGTTAAGGGCAGATCCGGTCTATCTGCATGCCGATAAAAAGAGCCTGAGTTTGCTCGACGCCAATAGTTTTTCGCTTACACAACACGATGCCCTGGCATTGGCGGCCTGTGTCCAGCAATCATTTAGTGAACTGGGTTGGGAGCTTGAAGTACCAGTGCCAACACGGTGGTATGTGAAAACAAACGATAAGGCCTCTATTCGAACGTCTGAATTGCAGGAAGTCACCGGACAGGATATTAAGGAATATTTGCCTGAAGGTGATGATGCAGGTGTTTGGCGTCGTTTGATGAATGAATTACAGATGCAATTGCATGATGCCGATATTAACCAGCTCAGAATAGAGAGGGGCGAATTGCCAATTAACAGCCTTTGGCTTTGGGGATCGGGTTTATTACCTGACTTACTGGAGCGTCGCTGGTCGCGAGTTTATAGTGATGATATTACTACCATGGGTTTGTCTATGTTATCTAACACACCCTGTTTAGCGCTGCCAGCGGGCGCTGAGGATGTAAGCGAACAGGGAAGTGACAACGCACAATTACTTGTTGTTATGTCTGAGTTTCAAACCGCCATGCTGCAACGTGAGCAACGCGCCAGTCAGTTGGAATTATTTGAAAATAACTGGTGCAAGTATTTACTACAACATTTGAAAGAAGGTCGTTTGAATTCCCTAACGATAATCACACGCTCGTACAGTTTTGAAATTAGCAAGCTCTCCCTGATGAAATTCTGGAAAAGAACAAAGGCATTTAACAAGTACATTGTTTAGTTATCAATTCTGATGCTAAAAAAAAATATAATTCGGCGTAAACAAAAAAATACAATCAAGTTCCCGGATACTACCCATCCAGCTTTAATGAAAGTATACGCAGGGCGGAATATTGGGTCTGTGGAAGAACTGGATTATTCCCTGAAAAATCTTCTCCCATTCAATTTGCTGGGCAATATTGAAAAAGCGGCCAGGTTATTAAGCGAGGTTCTCGAGCAAAAAAAGCGTATTGTCATTGTTGCCGATTATGATGCAGATGGTGCAACAGCCTGCGCCCTTGCAATACGTGGTCTGAAGATGATGGGTTTGCATGACGTGCAATTTATAGTTCCAGACAGGTTTGAGCATGGTTATGGTTTAAGTCCTGAAATAGTAGAACTGGCAATAGTGTTAAATCCTGATTTGATAATCACTGTTGATAACGGAATATCGAGTGTCGATGGAGTGAGGCTCGCACGTAGTAAAGGTATTGAAGTATTAATTACCGATCATCATTTACCCGGCCCAGTGCTGCCCGATGCGAGTGTCATTGTTAATCCAAATCTGGAAAATGATTCATTTCCCAGTAAATCACTGGCCGGTGTTGGGGTTTTATTTTATGTTCTTGCTGCTTTAAGAGCTGAACTACGCGCAAAAGGATGGTTTGAACAGCAAGGAATAGCGGAGCCGAATCTGGCTCTTTTTCTGGATCTTGTTGCCCTCGGCACAATAGCTGATGTAGTTCCGTTGGATCCGAATAATCGTATTCTGGTTTTTCAGGGTCTGGAGCGTATTCGTAATGGCTTATGTGCTGCTGGAATTAGCGCACTTTTGAGTGTAGCGAAACGTACACCCGCAAAAATAACCAGTAGTGATCTTGGTTTTTCCATTGGTCCTCGATTAAACGCCGCAGGCCGCTTAACTGATATGCGTCTCGGCATTGAATGCCTTATTTGTGATGACAGGGACAAGGCGATGCATATGGCCAGCAAGCTTGATGAATTAAACCAGCAAAGACGTATGATTCAGGACGAAATGCAGAGTGAAGCAATAGCCGATATTGAAGCGATGGATTTGCAATCGAAGGAATCCTTACCTTCCGGAATGTGTCTTTTCAAGGAGAATTGGCATCAGGGAGTTATCGGCGTGCTGGCCTCAAAGATAAAGGAACTTACACATCGCCCCGTTATCGCATTTGCCAGAGATAGTGGAGAACTAATAAAAGGTTCTGCCCGGTCTATTCGTGATGTTCACATACGAGATGCCATAGAAGCGATTGCAACAGCACATCCAGGTCTTGTATTGAAATATGGTGGCCATGCCATGGCTGCAGGACTTTCGATAAGGCATGATAGCTTTGAAAGTTTTTGCCAACTCTTTGATCAGGAAATCGGCAGGCGTATTAAAACGACAGGTTTCGATTCCGAATTGATGTCAGATGGTGAGTTAGAAGCAAAAGATTTTAGCATCGAGCTTGCCGAAGAGTTAGGGCAGGCGGGTCCCTGGGGTCAGGGTTTTCCGGAGCCAAGATTTGACGGCAAATTTAAAATACTATCGTCACGAATAGTCGGAACCAAACATCTCAAACTTCAGCTATATCTGGAGGATAAAAAAAATCCGATTGAAGCGATTGCATTCAATACTAACGATGAGTTATGGCCCACTAATTATGAAGAGGTGCAGACTCTTTATCGTTTAGATGTAAATGAATATCTGGGTAGACGTACTCCACAACTAATTGTGGAGCATATTGAACCTGTTTAGTGATTTAATTAAAAGGATAGATTACAAGTAGTTAGTAGGCTGCTGTTATGAAATGTATTTCATTAAAGATGCGTAGTTTTGACTATAATCAATTCCTACGAGCATGAACGGATTTACGGTATTATCAAAAGTTAATTAGACAGGTTAGCATAGGGATTATGAGCGAATTCAAACGAATCCTGGTAGCTGTAGATTTTTCCTTGCCATCAATAACGGCGCTGGAAAATGCGATTGTCTTATGCCAGCAGTTAGATGCCTCGCTTCATATAGTTTATGTTGCCGATATGGTTGATGAAAAAGTTTCATCTGCTGAAATAAATGGAAGTGATACGGTTGAGATGAAAGTGTTTAAGGAATTTAGACATAATCTGGAAGAGTTGGTAGAAAAGATGTCAAATGGAAAAACCGAAGCCCTGATTGAGGTCGAATACGGAGATGCTGCAGAGGGTATTATGCAGGTGGCGGTAAAAGTCAGCGCAGACATAATTGTTATGGGTACGCACGGGAGAACAGGTCTCGAACACCTGATAGTCGGAAGTGTCGCAGAAACTGTGATGAGGAAGACTAGCATTCCCTTAATGTGTGTACGGGTACAAAATGAAGCAACTGATTAAAGAACTTAATTTTTCATTAAGCCCTTTGCTTCGAATTCGTATCTTCGCAATATAAAATTGACAAAGGAAAGGCAGCCACGAACAGAACTGCCATTGTACCGTTGCATATCTTTTGAATGGCACATCGTTAATTTATCTTTGTTATAGCAGAGATTATTTAATCGTTCCTGTATTGGCTGTCCTGCCTGTAGTAGAATCCGCGCTCACGAATATTACGATGATGAGCCATAATGTTAGAACTTAACCCTGTTGTTGTTCAGATAAAGGACCTGCGAGAGCGTACTGAAGCTCTGAGGGGGTACCTTTGAGTATGCTGAAAAGTCTGAGCGCCTGACAGAAGTTCTTCGCGAACTGGAAGATCCGGAGGTCTGGAATGATCCCAACAAGGCTCAGACTCTTGGTCGCGAGCGGGCTTCTCTGGAGCAGGTAGTAGAGACAATTGATCATTTAGTTTCCAGCACGGCAGAGGCCGAGGAATTGCTGGCGATGGCAAAAGAAGAAAATGACGGCGACACCGCAGATTCTGTTATCAGCGATCTGGTATTACTTGAGAAACGTCTCGCTGAACTTGAATTTCGTCGCATGTTTTCCGGAGATATGGACGCGAATAACAGTTTTCTTGAGATCCAGTCTGGATCAGGAGGTACTGAGGCACAGGACTGGGCCGAAATGTTATTACGCATGTATTTACGCTGGGGTGAACAGCACGATTTCAAGACAGAACTGCTTGAGGCATCGGCCGGTGATGTTGCTGGTATTAAAAGTGCGACTATTCGTTATGAAGGTGACTATGCATTTGGCTGGTTGCGCACGGAAACCGGTGTTCATCGACTGGTACGAAAATCTCCCTTTGATTCCGGTAGTCGCAGGCATACTTCATTTGCATCAGTATTTGTATCACCGGAGATTGATGACAATATCGATGTTGATATAAATCCCGCAGATTTACGTGTTGATACCTATCGTGCCAGTGGTGCCGGTGGCCAGCATGTGAATAAAACTGACTCGGCGGTACGTTTGACTCATCTACCAAGTGGCATTGTAGTACAGTGTCAAAGTGATCGTTCCCAGCATAAAAACAGGGATAGAGCGATGAAACAATTACGCGCTAAATTATATGAAATGGAAATGCTAAAACTCAATTCAGAACGGCAGGCGATGGAGGAGTCCAAAGCAGATATTGGCTGGGGTAGTCAGATTCGATCTTATGTTCTGGATCAATCACGTATCAAGGATTTACGTACTGGTGTTGAAAGCTCGAATACGCAGGCGGTACTGGATGGTGATCTGGACAAATATATCGAAGCAAGTTTAAAAAGCGGACTTTAATATTCAGGAGCAGACGGCTATGTCGATCTGTAGTATGCAAAAATAACACGAAATGACAATTGATTAGCGACAAGTGATAATGACCAAATGACAAACGATAATAACGAAAATGATCTGGTTGCACAGCGCCGAACCCAGCTTCAGGCTTTGCGTGAAAATGGTAATGCTTATCCCAACGATTTTCGTCGTGACAGTTACGCGGCGGACCTGATCGAGGCATATGGGGAACGTAGTAAGGAGGAGTTGGCAGAGGCCAATATCACAGTAAATATAGCAGGTCGTATGATGACACGACGTATCATGGGCAAAGCATCATTCGCTCATGTACAGGACATGACTGGACAGATCCAGGTCTATGTGAGACGCGATGATCTGGCCGAAGGGATCTATAACGAGCAATTTAAGAAATGGGATATCGGTGACATCATTGGTGTAAGCGGTTTCATGATGCTTACCAATAAAGGCGAACTCAGCATTCATGTTACCTCTATCCGCTTACTGACGAAATCACTCAGACCGTTACCGGAAAAATTTCACGGGCTAACCGATCAGGAAACGCGTTACAGACAACGCTACCTTGACCTTGTTATGAATGAAGAGAGTCGAGATGTATTCAGGATCCGATCAGAGGTAGTTGATTTTATTCGTCGCTATCTGCGCGAGCATGATTATATGGAAGTAGAGACCCCGATGATGCATGTCATACCCGGAGGTGCCACGGCCCGACCCTTCATTACCCATCATAACTCTCTGGATATGGATCTGTATTTACGTATTGCACCGGAATTGTATCTGAAGCGACTTGTTGTCGGTGGTATTGAAAGGGTATTTGAAATCAATCGCAGTTTTCGTAATGAGGGCGTGTCACCAAGACATAATCCTGAGTTTACGATGCTTGAGTTCTATCAGGCCTATGCCGATTATGAAGATCTTATGAACCTGACCGAAGATATGATCAAGGGTTTGGTCAAAGAGATTAGCGGTGATTATAAAATCACCTATCAAGGCGAAGAATACGATGTTGGCCGGGATTTTGTACGGATGACAGTGAAAGAATCCCTGTTAAAACATAACCCGGCGTTAACGGAAAAGGATCTGGATTCAAGTGAACGACTGAGAGAAATACTGGCAGATCTTGGCGTCGGACTCGAGTCCAGTTATGGTCTGGGTAAGTTACAAATAGAATTATTTGAGAAGACTGTTGAATCCAATTTGAAAATACCAACATTCATCACTGCCTATCCCACCGAAGTCTCTCCGCTGGCGCGAAAAAGTGATGATGACCCTTTTGTTACTGATCGTTTTGAGTTTTTTGTTGCCGGTCGTGAAATCGCCAACGGTTTTTCCGAACTTAATGATCCTGAGGATCAGGCAGAGCGCTTTCGACTGCAGGTAGAAGACAAGGAAGCCGGCGATCAGGAGGCTATGCATTATGATGAAGATTATATTACAGCCCTGGAATATGGAATGCCGCCGACGGCAGGAGAAGGGATTGGCATCGACAGGCTGGTTATGTTTTTGACCGATGCAGCATCTATCCGTGACGTTATCCTGTTCCCACATATGCGGCCAAGGGATTAGTTTCTGAACCTATCTTGTTGTTATTAAAAGCATTAGTGTAAATCATCAAAGCTGGAGTGAAATTTCAACGGTGATTGGACGAAACAGGACTTCAATTCAGCCCGGGTAAAGAAACTTTTTCGTAGAACCAGTGTCCACAGTCCTGTTCGTTTCACAAAAATAAGAGCGACACTCTGGGCACTCAGTTATACCCGGAATTTTGTATTAAGTCAGACAATGACAAAATTAATAAATCAGACCCGTAAGGGTTATATCCATAAACAGTAGTTCAGGAGGATCCCCTGATGTCAAATAAGTCAAAATTAACACCAATCGCCGCTGCGCTGGGCACTACCTTTGCAGTTTCTATGGCAATTAGTCCTGTTGCCAGTGCCGCTGAAAATCCATTTGCGATGAATGATCTTTCCAGTGGCTACATGGTAGCTGAAGGTAAAAATGCAGAAGGAAAATGTGGTGAAGGCAAGTGTGGTGAAGGCAAGAAAGCCGCAAAAGAAGGAAAATGTGGTGAAGGCAAGTGTGGCGAAGGCAAGAAAGCTGCAAAAGAAGGAAAATGTGGTGAAGGTAAGTGTGGCGAAGGCAAGAAAGCCGCAAAAGAAGGAAAATGTGGTGAAGGCAAGTGTGGTGAAGGCAAGAAAG
>JABHFC010000268.1 GCA_018676275.1 Gammaproteobacteria bacterium
GACTGGATGATATTAGTCTACGCATGCAACAGGCTATGAAAGGGATTTTTTCTCACAAACGCGCGGATCTGCTGCAAACAACCAGCGAAATAAATCATTTTAACCCTTTACAATTACTGAAATTGAATAAGGATAAATGTCAGTTTCTTTATGAACAACTGCAAACTAACTTGTCTCATATATTAGAGATCGCTGATGCACGAATGAAGCATGCTGCTCATGCACTACATACTGTCAGCCCTTTAGCCACTCTTGAGCGTGGCTATGCGATTGTTACCTATGGCAACGACAAAAAGATTGTTCGCAACACAGACGAATTAAAAGAAAATGATGAAATAAAAACACGACTAGCTAAAGGTCAGATCATATCGAAGGTCAAAAAACTTTTGCCTGACAACGAATGAATAACAAACTGTTTAATTTTTGCATTCTGTGGGCCTGCCTTGGTTTTTATCCTTCTTTTGCTCTGTCAGAAAGTATACCCGGTGGTGTTGCGATTATTGCTGTCAACGACGAGACTCGACCTCAAGTTTTTTATGAAGATAAAAAAGTTATGGTTATTGGCAACCCCGGGGCATGGCAGGCAGTCGTAGGAATAAATTTGAATGCGAAGCCTGGACTACATCAAATACTAATCAAGTCATCACAGGCGAACAAAAGTTTGCAATTTACTGTCATCGAAAAGCAATACAAAACTCAACACATCAACATAAAAAACAAAAGAAAAGTTAATCCTAACAAATTGGATATGGAACGCATAAACAGGGAAAAGAAACTTATTGAGACAGTAAAATCTAACTGGAGAAATATCGAGCTAGATTCTCTGGACTTAATCTTACCCGTACAGGGTCGCTATAGCAGCCCTTTTGGGCTACGTCGTTTTTTTAACCAGCAGGCTCGTAAACCACATGGCGGCATTGACATTGCTGCTGCAGAAGGCACGCCAATCAAGGCTGCGACAGCAGGAATAATAACTAACACAGGTAATTATTTTTTTAATGGTAATACCGTTTTTATCGATCACGGTCAGGGGATGATCACAATGTACTGCCACATGAACAATATTGAAGTAAGCGAAGGAGAGAAAATCAACAAAGGCGATATCATTGGCAGCGTTGGACAAACTGGCCGTGTCACAGGGCCGCATTTACACTGGAGTGTGATCCTGAACCAGACTACGGTGAACCCAGAATTTTTTATGTCTTCAGTAGATACGGAAACTGAACACTGAGAATAATAATCATAAATAACTGTTCCGATATATTATTCTTGGACTGATGTATCTCCCTGTGCCTGTAGATCAGCATGGTATGACGAACGCACCATTGGGGCACTGGCAACATTATTAAAGCCAAGTGATTCGGCATATAAGCCAAGTTCATCAAACTCATCCGGATGAATAAATCTCTCCACAGCCAAATGATGGCGACTCGGTTGCAGGTATTGTCCAAGGGTCAACATGTCGCAATCGTGCTCGCGCAAATCACGTAATACCTGTTTCACTTCTTCGATTTCCTCACCAAGACCAAGCATAATGCCAGACTTGCTTGTGACATTCGGATGTCGTTGCTTGAAGTTTTTGATCAACTGCAGTGACCATTGATAATCTGCGCCAGGTCTTACTTTTTTATATAAACTCGGTACGGTCTCAAGGTTATGATTGAATACATCTGGTTGAGATTGATTGAATTTTTCCAGCGCAACATCCATTCGTCCACGAAAATCCGGGGTTAGGATTTCTATTTTAATACCGGGCACACTGTTTCGTACTGCGTCTATACATTTGACAAAATGTTCGGCGCCACCGTCTCGAAGATCGTCTCGATCCACGGAAGTAATTACTATGTACCTGAGTTGCATCAGCGCTACCGCATGCGCCAGCTGAGCTGGTTCGTTTTCATCCAGGGGCTGAGGCCTGCCATGAGCTACATCACAGAAAGGGCAACGTCGAGTACAAAGATCACCCATGACCATGAATGTGGCAGTGCCGTGACTAAAGCACTCACCCAGGTTTGGACAGGAGGCCTCTTCACAAACAGTATTCAATTTATGGTCGCGAATGAGTGACTTTAACTTTTGTACTTTGGGATCTGTCGGTGCCTTGGCCCTGATCCAGGTGGGTTTCCTGGGCAAAGGACCTTCAGTCGGCACAACCTTGATGGGTATACGTGAAGTCTTGAGCTCACCTCTTTGTTGCTTTGTCGGTTTTCCTGTTACTGGGTTTTGCATAATATATTTTTTGCTCAGGCTGAGACGTGGTCTGATAATAGATCGTTCAAATCTTCCTTTAAGATCACATTATAAGGCTCAGCAACAATATTTTTTAGTAAATACTTTAATAAGTCATCTGCAACCCTGTTTATATCATGTGATTTCCCAAGATTGGCCAGTTGTGTTACTTCAAGATCCGGATAACCACAGGGATTGATGCCGCGAAATGGATCCAGATCCATATTTACATTAAGAGACAGGCCATGATAACAACAGCCTCGACGCACACGAACGCCCAAAGCGGCTATTTTACATTCACCAATATAAACTCCCGGTGCGCCCGGTTTTCTCACTGCCGATAACTCAGCATGCTCAAGATAGTCAATCAGTGACTTTTCGAGTAAATAGACATATTCCTTAATACCGATTTTTCTGCGACGCAAATCCAGTAACAAATACATTACCAGTTGCCCCGGACCGTGATAGGTAACCTGGCCACCCCGATCGGTTTTATGCACGGGAATTTGTCCGGCGTCCAGAATATGATCCGGCTTGCCGGCCAGGCCAAGTGTATATACGGGTGGATGCTGCAAACTCCAGATTTCATCTGCAACTTCAGCATCTCGCTGTGCCGTGAATGCTGACATGGCCCGATAACTTGTTTCAAAATCTACCAGGCCAGGTGTTCTATAGATTATAGATTCGCTCATAAAGCCATCAATACACGTTTCTCAGCACTCAATTCCATATATATATTGTCCAGTTGTTCACGACTCTCCGCCTGTATTGTCACAGTGACTGAGACGAAGCGCCCTTCGTTACTAAGCCTGGATTTCACTGCACCTTCATGCAAATCAGGACTATGCTTACGAACTATTTCAACAATTAAAGCATCAAAATCGTCTTCTGCTTTACCCATCACTTTTATGGGAAAATCACAGGGGAAACTCAAAAGCGATTCATCGGTATCCATCACAGTTTCTAAACTTATATTTCAATTAGATGTCGAAAAAGCGTAACATATGCGGCGAGAAAAGCGTGCTGAATCCCGAATATTTTCAATTAATCATACTTAATAAATTAGGTGACCCGATGAAATTAACGACTTTATTGCTAACAATTGCACTTTCCTTATCACTGCCGCTGACTGGCTTCTCACAGGAATCTGCTTCTGGCGAAGTCTCTGGTAAGTGTAAATACCCGAAACAACCAGAGATCCCCAATGGCCGTACAGCTACAGAAGCTGAATTAGTAGCTGCACAGAAGGAAATGAAGGCCTATATCAAAGAAGGTGATGAATATATAGCCTGCATATCCAAAGTTGAAGAAAGCTGGGGTAGTGAGGTTTCTGATGACCAGAAAGCGATTATTGTGCTGTTTAATAATAAGGTAGTGGATGATATGCAGGCCGTTGCCGATTTGTTTAATGCAGCTGTACGAGCCTACAAGGGTCAAAAGAAATAGTCAGACATGGCAGGCTTGTTCGAGACAAGCCTGTCGATTTTTGATGTTTTAGTTATGA
>JABHFC010000269.1 GCA_018676275.1 Gammaproteobacteria bacterium
GTCCTGGGCATCATTGACACCAAATTTATCCAGCATTTCTCCAGTGAAAGCGGAGATTGCGATAGGTACTTCCTGCAAAGACTCAGCACGTTTCTGCGCAGTAACGACTACTTCTTCCAAAGCTGATTGAGCCTGCAAGCCCGTAGTCGCAAAAAGACTGATAGTGAGGCCGACCAAGCCGGCTGGTAAGTTACGTAAATATGAAAACATTATTTTCTTTCCCCCTTAAAGCAAATTAATACAAATGTTATAAAGTGTTTGTCGCGTCTGATAATCGAATAACAAGTAATTAATAAAAACCAGGTCAAAGTGTATGACTCTGAACTAAACGGTTGAAACGACGACACTTGAAGATTCCTTTGTCAACGTCTCGGATGGCAATTCATTAAATTGATTTTTGTAAATTCTGGTGAAATGGCTTGCATGCATGAAACCCCATTTTGCTGCAACGTCAGCTATAGTCACGTCACTTGAAGAGCTTTTAAGTAGTTCAACGTATACGCATTTGAGTTTTTTCTCACGAACGAAGGTCATTGGACCCATGCCATGGGACTTCTTGAATCCATTTTGCAGAGTTCTGAGAGATACTCCCGCATGCCTGATCAATTCCTGGATAGAAAAAGGTTCAGAAATATTATCCATAATGTAATCTGTTGTTCGTTTCACGTAACCGTACAGGGGTTGAGCATGAGTGTGATCTGTCATTCGTTCACTCACTGCAGCATCTGCAGTTAAAAGTGTTGTGACAAGCAACTCTTCCCACAAGCTAACAAGACGATTATTTTGAAACCTGCCTTCGCTCGTATTAATCACCGAGATAAGATTTTGTACGATATTGAGAAAACTCTGCCCTTCAGAACTGTTCAGATTAAAACAGGGGCGAAGCTGAAAATCCGATGGCAATTCTTCCTGCGTCAGAGATTGGTAGACGCCTTTGAAATATTCTACTGGTATCCTGACGACAAGTGCTGATGTATTGACATCCCATTGGACATCCACCGGCCTGTCTGGCATATGTACTATGGCTGATAAGCCACATTTTGCGACGATTGGCTCACCCAGCGTCCGATCAACCAAACGCCCCTGAACCGGTATAACAATCTGAGCAAAGCGCAGGGGTACAGATCGGGTAATCAAACTTGCACCAAGGTGTACCCCCATCAAATGTAAGCGAGTCAGACGGCCATGAGAGATATGAACATTGACCTTGCTGGATTTTTCCAGCAGTGTCAATTCTCTCTTCTCAACCATACCCCCCGAATCAAGGAAATACTCCAATTCATCGAGATCAGTAGATCTGAAGGCAATATTCTGTGCCAGCGGAAAATCTGTGGGGGCGATTTGAGCTACGTTCATAATCTGCCTGTTAACATAAAGGTTATGCAGTTGAGTTTATTATGGTGCGAATGAATCAAAATAAATATACCTGATGCTCGATTTCTGTTTTTTCAAAAAATCATTACATTTTTGTTAATATTCATAGGCTTAGCCTGTAAACCGCATTAGCTTGAAGTTCCTGAATCAAATAGTAACTCGAATTATTGCGTTTTTACGCTATTCCTGCCGCTTCAGGTTATCGTGCTCGTTATAAAATCCAGTATATTATTACTATGCGTATCAAGGCTGTTTTCGATGCTAACTAAGACTGCCAATTTTGATCAATACCCTGGAGAATTAAATATGAGTAAAGGTAATTATTGCCGCGTGCTTGGCTTTTTCATACTTTCTTTTGTTTTTAGCAATGGCTTTGCCTATGAAGCCGATGCGCCGCATCAAAAAGCAATGCTTGATAACGCCAAAGAGTGGACGCAGCAGGATAAGGACATCAATGCTCGCTTACAAAAGCTTGAACAGCGATTTGGCAAAAAACCAAACATCATATACATCCTTGCCGATGATATCGGCTGGGGAGAACTTGGCTCTTATCTAGGAGGTAAGTTGCGTGGTACACCGACACCTAATCTCGACAACATGGCAAAGCAGGGAATGCAATTCCTTTCCCATTATTCTGAACCCTCTTGCACACCGACACGACTTGCGCTTCTAACTGGTCGTCATCCCGTCCGCACCGGTGTTGATATCGTTCTCTGGCCTGGACAAACACAGGGACTCGCTCCAGAGGAAGTCACTGTTGCTGAAATGCTATCCGATGCCGGTTATCACACAGCCATGTTCGGCAAGTGGCATGTCGGCGATCTTGAGCAACATGCACCGGAAAATCAGGGCTTTGATTATGCCTACTACGGGCTTTATAACGGTGCCATTTATTCCTGGGTTAACCAGAAGAATTTCTATGAACAACAAACCCTTGATGGTGTCGGTCATTTTTATGATTTCCCGGGCACGTTCGAAGACTACAAGAACAAATATAACATCGAGATCCTCGGAACCCTCGAAGGAAGAAAAGGCAAAGGTCGCAAGCAAATAAAACCAATGGGGCCTGAATCGATGGTGGAAATGGAAGCCGACTCCATAAAGAAAATGAAAAAGTACATCAAGGACAAGGCAAAAAGCGATAAGCCCTTCTTTTTATACTGGGCTTCTTATGCACAACAAATGGCCTCATCGCCGCGGGAGTATCGTTTCAAGGAAGGTCTTGATCATCGCAATAATCAAAGCGCCCAGTTGGCTCAACATGATGACTACATCAAACAGTTACTCGATACAGTTAACGATGCGGGAATAGCAGAAAATACATTAGTCATATGGGTCAGTGACAACGGCCCCATGTACGCCTTCTGGCCCGATGCCGGTTACTCCTGGTTGCGTGGCGCCAAGGGCGAAGTGTACGAAGGTGGTGTACGTACCCCAGGCTTTGCGGTCTGGCCCGGTATGATCGAGGCAGGCGAACAACCAATGGATATGATATCGGTGACCGATCTGTTTGTTACCGCTGCGCGTGTTGCCGGCGTTGAAAACAAGATCCCATCTGATCGCGTCATCGACGGTATCGACCAGCTGCCATTATTGTTAAATGGGGAAGGTAATGGTCGCAGAGACTATATGTTTTACTACAGCGGTAAAGATCTGAAGGCGATTCGCATGGAAGATCACAAGCTTATTATTGTGCCTGGTTCCAAAGGGGGCTTACCAAACTATGAACTGTATAACCTGATTCGTGACCCAGGTGAAAAATTCGGTGCCATGTATAACCACCTCTGGGCGATTGTGCCTTTTCAACGCTTGGTCGGTTCACACAAAAAAATGATTCGAAAATTTCCGAATCGAAAAATTGAATCCGGTTTATTTTAAAACAATCAGGTTTTATTAACGTACTGGTTTTTAATCCCTGATTATTTACCAGAAAAGGGGAGAGAGAAATTGACTGAGTTTTTACGTTGGATTATTGCGATCCCATTACTGGCAGTATCGCTTTATTTCATATTGACTAACATACGTTTTCTGCTGGAGAATTTTCGCCTGGGCTTGAATGCTGGCCCGGCGCCGATGACAATAATGGGTGGTCTTAGCGGTTGTCTCGGTTTACTCATTCTTCCCTACATGGAATTTACCGACAGATTGGCTTTACTCTGGTTACCGTTGATATTGGACCTCGGTTCGCTGCCCTTTTATGTATCTCTGCTGGTCCTGACCATTTGTCAGGGCATGGGTGTACGCTTATGGAAGAATCATCCAGATTACCAAACCAGAGGAAATACATAATGGGTTATTTCAATTGCGAGTACACAAAAGAGAATGGTTTCGTGCCATCAAAGTTTCATCAATTATTATGGCCTAAGGAAGCCTCGGGTAACAAAGTTAACGGACTAGGTGAAACAGAAAAACATCGTCCAGTGCAGTCTTATCATAAGCACCATCCTTTTTATCCTTTTGGTCTGGCTGAACAGTGGTTCATCCACAAATGCATGGCTAATTTCAAAATTGCCAACTGGTATTTTAAACACTGGATAACTGAGAACGTGACCCGTCTTGGCAAGATTGTCAACGAAAGACAACATGATACGCCGGAGAACTGGACGAAAAAAATAAAGGAATTGGCGCTGGAGGATGATGACGTACATGTCGTCGGTATCTGTCGTATGAAAGAGGAATGGGTATACGAGGATAGAGAAATTCCCCGTGGAGAATGGGTCATCATACTGGGCCGGCGAATGGAATATGATGAATTTTCAAAAAACATAAAAGGGGATTTCGTTTCTCAGTGTCGGGAAGTGATTAAATCCTACGTGATGGGCCAAACGACGGGTTATAGAGTCGCAAGCTGGATCCGCAAGCAGGGTTACTACTCATCGTTTAAAGGTGGTCTAAGCGATGATCACTCGTTCACTGTAGTACCCGCTGCGATCGATGCGGGGCTTGGCCAACTGGGCAAACACGGCAATTTGATCAGTGATGTACTAGGTTCGGCTTTTCGCCTTACGCCTGTCTTGACGGACATGCCCTTGATAACTGATGAAGCAAGAGATATTGGTGTAGATGATTTTTGCGGCACCTGTCAGCTGTGCGCCAGAGATTGCCCCGCTGATGCCATTACCCATGAGAAACATATGGTAAACGGCGATCTGAAATGGTACGTTGATTTCGATAAATGTGTACCGGCTTTTAACGAACTCTATGCATGTGGTATATGTCTTGCAGTCTGCCCATGGAGCCGCCCTGGTGTCGCGCCGTCGCTCACTCAGAAAATGCTACGTAGACGTGAGCGAAAATCAGCTGAAACATCGTAATATTAATAAGGTAAGTTACATTCCCATAATTGAACCCACAACCATAAATGGGAATGACTTAATTTACACCTCCTTTAATTACAATATCTTATCTTGCAAATTGTTGAGTATGTAAAACATCGAAAATGGGAAAGAACGAAAACTATTTTTCGAATCTTTCCAGGTAACTCACACCGTACAATCGTCCTACTACTTTTTATACCGATACTTGTAAGCGTGAATGTTTTTGAGGATTGACACTGGAAGTGCAAGTGAAATAGTTACTTATGATAATAGTGGTTAAACACTATTTTTGATATGAAGCCGAAAAAGCTGGCTTATTTGTAGGGTCTTTTTTTCTTAGGGATTATTCAACTATGTATCACCAATTGGCCCAGCTAAGTTCACAAAGAACAGTGCCGACCACTTGAACCGCGAGTTCTGCATCTCGTTCATGAACTTCACGTAGTGTTGGATTTCTTTCCTGTTCTGCACTTTTTCGTCGAGGATGTAATCTAGCCACTGCTTTCGCAAGACTATATATGATCACATTATCGTTTGAATTATGATTTTCTAGAAGTCCGGCCAATTCACCCAAGTCTTTGCCTGGCTTCGTCATCTTCATCTGCGGCATATAGGTGCTGAGGATGGAGGTGAGTGCTTCCCTACTACAGTCCACTATAGATTCGGGACTCGCTCGGTAAATATCATCCGATAAAATTTGTAACTGTTTTAGGATATGTTCTCTGCTCTGTGCAGGGATATTATCTGTCAATATTTTTGGTAAGGCTCCAATCACCTTTCTTGACCTTAACAGAAGCATTTGACTACCACTTAAAGTGGTTTCACTATCACTGACTGACCAAACGCTAAAACTTTCCTTGGTTCCAATCAAAATTAATGCGTTTTCTATTTTCTTTCGTTTTAATTCACTATAAAAATCAAATGAGGCAAAAGTGAATAATCCTTCTTGAATATTGCCATGCTCATCTATTTTCCCTATCTCATTTGGATATGCAGGATGAGGAGGTAAATACCATTGGGTTGGCTGAGTGAAATCAC
>JABHFC010000270.1 GCA_018676275.1 Gammaproteobacteria bacterium
AACCTGCAGATCTGAATTGGGATTTGGGGGAAAGCCTGGCTGAATTAGGGGATAAATGTACCATTTTTAAAGAGGTCGACGGCATTGTCACCTCTCTGGCAGAAGATAGTCGAGCTGGTGATCAGATACTGGTTATGAGTAATGGTGGCTTTCAGGGTATTCACGCTAAACTCCTCAAAAAACTGAAATAGTTTAGTCTTATGGAAACAATACCCTTATTTCCTCTCAATCTGGTGTTATTTCCGGGAGGGCGCTTGCCATTGAGGATATTTGAGCCCCGCTATACGGATCTTGTAAGTGAGTGTTTACGTACTGATAGTGGTTTTGGCGTTTGTTTGCTAAAAGCCGGAAATGAAGTGGGTGGTGGCGCTCAATGTTTTGAAGTGGGTACATATGCAAGAATTGTTGACTGGTGCAAACTTGATGACGGTTTACTGGGTATCACAGTAGAAGCGGGTAGACGCTTCCGGATTGAGCATTTTTCAGAGCGCCCGAATCAATTGTTACAAGGGGACATACAATGGCTTGAGGAAAATGGAGCAGAGGAAGACCTTAAGATCGGGGAACATTATCAATCCTTACAAATGCTTTTGACGCGAATTTTTGATCATTTTGAAATTAGTTATGATGACCAGGCGCAACGTCTGGAAGAAGCTACCTGGTTGGGGTATCGACTGGCAGAACTGCTACCCTTAGAGCCACATACAAAACAAACTTTTCTGGAAATGGGTGATAGTTTAAAAAGGTTAGCGCAAATTCAACAGGTGGTGAATGAAACCAATATAGCTGATTTTTCAGGTTAATGAATATACCAGACAAGAATTCAAATTCAGATCTTATAGTAATTTTGGGATTATGCCCTTTAGTGGCCAAATCAACGACATTACTTACCGGCATTACTATGGGATTTTCCGCCCTGTTAATAATACTTTTTTGTATTGTCAGCGTCTCTTCATGCAGGCGCTACATCCCGCCAAACCTGAGTTTGTCCATCATTCTCATTATCAGTGTGACCTGGGTAAGCGTGCTGGATTTATTTTTACAGGCATATTGGTTTGAAATGAGACAGGTACTTGGAATATATATTCCTCTATTGGCAATGAATAGTTTTGTGCTGCTTTCACTTGAGCAAACAGCTCTGAGAAATTCACCTGTCGCCGCTCTCACAAACTCCTTGCGCAGGGGTACAGAAATCTTTTGTATCGTTACCCTTGTTGGCGCACTACGGGAAATATTCGGGCAAGGTAGTTTACTAAGCGATGCCAAATTACTACCAGGTATCGATATTTCTGAATGGAGTTTTGTCGATGGTGGATATACTTTACTGCTGTCTGCGCCGGGAGCATTGTTAGGCCTGGGTTTATTAATAGCTGCCTACAGGCAAATTGAGCGCAGGCGAACAGTCTAGGTATGGGGTAAGAGTTGAACAAAACCAAGCGAATAAAGATCTTTGAAATCTTAAGAGAAAATAATCCCGAACCTACTACTGAACTAGTTTACTCAAGCCCTTTTGAATTGCTGATATCAGTTATTTTATCTGCTCAGGCCACCGATATCGGTGTTAACAAAGCTACGGCCTTACTCTATCCAGTCGCCAATACTCCCGGAGCTATAATTAAATTGGGATTGGCTGGTCTGAAAAAATATATCAGGACTATCGGGCTTTATAACACCAAGGCAACGAATATACTGAAAACCTGCGAGATTCTGTTAGAACGGCATGCTGGTGAAGTACCTGCAGACAGAACATCGCTGGAAGAATTACCAGGCGTCGGTCGTAAAACAGCTAACGTGATATTAAATACTGCATTTGGACAACCAACGATTGCCGTGGACACACATATATTCAGAGTTTCAAATCGAACTGCGATAGCCCCTGGCAAAGATGTAGTCGAAGTAGAAAATAGATTGTTGAAGTTCGTTCCGGACGATTTCAAACTGGACGCTCATCACTGGCTAATTCTGCATGGTCGTTATACATGCATTGCGCGCAAACCTTTATGTGGTAAATGTAATATTTACGAGCTGTGTGAATGGAAAGACAAGAAATCTTATGTATCAGTGTAAACCTGTCTGTTGGAATCAAGGTATCATTTTTAGCGTCAGATCCGGGGAGTCCGAGTGTATATTGACCCAGGCCATAAATAGATAAGCGGATATGTTTGTAAAAGACCGAAAAGATGCACGAAGATACTTCCTGACTGTATGGGAGAAATTTAACAATAAGCAGCCTTTGGAAGCACTGGAACAGCTGATTTTGGACGTAATTCTGGCTCATCCGGAGTATCATGAGCTATTGAAACAAGGTGATGGATCTCTTGAGTTTGACTATTCTCCGGACGCTGGTGGCATAAACCCGTTTTTACATATGAGTATGCATATTGCGATTAAAGAACAAATTGATACTGATCGACCAGCGGGTATTCGTGAATTGTGTCGAAATTTACTCGATAAAACGGGCGATCAACATGATATGGAACACAAAATCATGGATTGCCTGGGTGAATCCCTGTGGTTAGCACAACGTAATAATTGCATGCCTGATGAACTTGCTTATATGGAAAGTGTGAGGGCATTGAATTGAGTACAGCGATCGATAATGTCCTCGATTTGTTCGAAAATGCGGAAGAGCATTCACTGGAAGAACAACTTGGCTTATTGGCAGAGATCACCCAGTCATTTGCCTTATCTCTGGATATCAATGAAACGCTACAAAATGCGTTAGAGAAATTTTTACAGTACTTGCACGCGGAAGCCGATTCAATTTTCCTGTTGGAGAATGATGGTACTGAACTTGTTTGTCGTGGTTGTGCCGGGCCAGTTGACATTACCGGCTTACGCCTGCCTTCCGATAAAGGGATAGTAGGTAAGACTGTTACCAGTAAGAGTTGTCAGATGGTAAAGGATGTCAGCAAGGATGCTAATTTTTCGCAGAATGTAGACGAGGATACAGGCTTTATCACTCGTTCAATCCTATGCGCACCCTTGATGGTAAACGAAGAATGTATAGGTGCTCTTGAGTTAATCAATAAGCGAAGTGGCGATGGTTTGTTTGAAGAACGAGATCAACACCTGTTGATGTCTCTAGCGGCGGCGGCGGCTCTGGCTATCCATAATGCCCGTATGGCAGATCAATTGGTGGTACAACAACGTATGCAGAAAGAGCTGGAACTGGCTCGTGAGATTCAGGAAAGCCTGTTGCCTGATGAACAGGGCAATGATTTCCCGGTGTTTGGAATAAATGTGCCTGCGAGAGAGGTTTCTGGTGATTTCTTTGATTTTTTTCAACGCGATGATGGTTTAATTTATTTCAATCTGGCTGATGTTTCAGGAAAGGGTATGAACGCCGCACTATTGATGGCGAAAACTACCAGCTTGTTACGTTATGCCGCCAAGAGGATTTCTGACGCTGGTGAGCACCTCGCACGGGTGAACGATGAGATTTGCGAAACAGTATCCCATGGCATGTTTATAACGATTGTTTCGGGTTTTATAGATTTGGAACGACGAGTGATAGAATTTGCCAATGCCGGGCATCAGCCCCCTTTGTATCATCATGATGGTAAATTTGAAGAAATAGATGCGACCGCACCACCTATTGGCATCATATCAGGAGCGGAATTTCCAGTATCGACTCTGCCTCTGGATGAGGGTAGTCTCTATTTATTTACGGATGGCATTACCGAGGCTCCAGTCGAGAATAATGAGCAACTGGAAGTATCTGGATTGATCAAATTAATTGAAGCAAGTTACGATGTTGAAGGATCAGAACGTCTGGCGGGCATAGTAGAGAAAATTTACGTACCAGATGTCAGTCAACACGATGACATAACAATCATGTTGATAGAATGCAAAACGCAGTAAGCTCAGAAAAACTATTTGAATTCCATTTTCCGGCAAAACCGGAACGCTTGTGCCTGGTCCGTGCCCTGGTAAAGCGCTCGGCTGAAGTACTTGGTTGCTGTGAGGAATTGGCGGATAAACTGGTAATAGCACTTAATGAAGCCTGTATGAATGTGATTCAACACGCCTATAAATTCGATGATTCAGGTGAAATTATGCTCGAAATCTTGAATAATGACTCACAAGTGGTGTTTAGACTGACTGACAGAGCCAAGTTGATTGATCTGGAAAAAGTAAACCCGAGAGATCTGGAAGATGTCAGGCCAGGTGGTTTGGGAGTGCATTTCATACGCGAGATCATGGACGAATGTGATATGGGCCACTTACCCAATGGAGAAGGGAATTATCTGGAGATGACAAAAACAATTTATTAACTATCTCTGATAGTAATATAGAGCTAAGGCGAAAAAAAGCGATGGGGAAGAAATATAATACAAAAGAAGAAGGGGACTATTCCATAGTCGAACTGGATGGTGAGGTTGACCTGTCATGTTCGCCGGATTCAAGAAAGCAGATTTTGGAATGTCTGGGAACGGGTAAGGGCTTACTCGTGGATCTTTCCCAGGTTACCTATATTGACAGTTCCGGTGTCGCCAGCCTGGTAGAGGGATATCAAACGGCAAAGAAAAAATCTCTTAACTTCGGTTTAATAGGTGTTAGTAGCGCTGCGATGAGTGTCCTGCAACTTGCACGTCTGGATAAGGTCTTTCCGATACATGCCAGTGTTGAGGAGCGTTTACAGGCGGACAGTTAGTTCCTGACTGAAATATTTTTTCGACTGTGGCTGAAATAAATACAGTCTGCCAATCTACAACTCCTGTTTAATGTAAAGAAACATAAGGATGAGGAAACTTATAAACAGGATCAAACGTCAACTACCAGTGGTGCTCCTGACCCTGGTGGTTACTGTCGTTTTTCTATTCCACACCTCCGGTGCATTTCATTGGCGTCTTATTGAACAACTTGAAAATCTTTTATACGACACTCGCGTAAAGTTAACTATGCCAGGTGGTATAGATGAACGCATTGTTATAGTCGATATAGACGAACTTAGTCTTTCCGAAATAGGTCGTTGGCCATGGGGCAGAGATCATGTCGCAAAAATGGTGGATGAGTTATTTGACTACTATCAAATCC
>JABHFC010000271.1 GCA_018676275.1 Gammaproteobacteria bacterium
CTGGTTCGAACGTACTGCTTTCTATAGGGAGTACAATAAAGCAATTGGCCTGAGACATTGAGCTCAAAATTCCTGAGCCCTGAGCGCCAGTTTTGCGTACAACTAATTCTCCCTTGTCATTACGTTCCATAATACCGCGTTGATATTCCAGTCGGCCCGGGCGTTTTTTTAGTTTTGAGGCGGATGGCACTTTCATAGTAGGGATTTCAGTTTGATTCTCTCCCATCAATTTTCTTAATGCTGGCTGTACAAATTGATAAAAAGTCACCATTACTGAAACCGGGTTGCCAGGAAGACCAAAAAAACATGCATTATTCACCCTGCCATAAGCAAGTGGACGTCCCGGTTTCATGGCGATTTTCCAGAATTCAACCTGGCCCAGTTTATCCAGAGTTTCTTTAACGAAATCCGCTTCACCAACAGAAACTCCGCCGGAGGTAATTACCACATCGGCGTTTTCTGCAGCAGCCAGAAAAGCCTGTTCAACATCTTCTCTTATATCCTTGATCACACCCATATCGAGTAATTCGCAATCAAGACGCGTAAGCATGCCAAATAGTGTGTATCGATTACTGTCGTATACGCTGCCTTCGTCTAATTGTTCCCCAATTGAACGCAACTCATCACCGGTTGAGAAAAAGGCGACACGAAGCTTTCGCTTGATCATTACTTCACCGATACCCAGTGAAGCGAGCAGACCAAGATCTGCAGCGGTAATTCTCGTCCCTTTGGGCAGTACAAGTTCGCCAATCTTGATATCTTCACCTGCCTGGCGCACGTTATCTCCCTGTCTTGTTTCCGAATCAATTTTAATAATATCATCGTGACGTTCGACACTTTCCTGGATAATCACTGTGTCAGTGCCTTCGGGTAAAATACCTCCTGTCATTATTCGGGCACACTCACCTGTCTGGATTTTCTGTTTGAGTGGAGTACCGGCCCAGGATGTACCAACGACGCTTAATTCTTTTATGCCTTTTTCGGGAATATCGCATGCCTGTACTGCGTAGCCATCCATAGCGGAATTGATGCCGGAAGGAACATTTATTTTCGAATTGATATCTTCCGCCAATACACGGTTCAGAGCGTCTCGAACCGGCACTTTTACGTCGCCTTGTATCATAGACAGTGAAGATCTAATTGTTTCAAGAGCTACATCTGCAGGTAGTGAATTTGGATCATAGTCATCCATGCAGCTAAAGTCTTTTACTAGTGGTTCGTCGTTCATTAGTCTATTCCAGTCGGTTTTCTATGTGTTAGCCTGACTGTCACCTAAAAACCGTTCAATTACGAATTGAGCTATTTCATCAGGCTTGTTTAGATCAAGACAGGGCAAATTTTTTGTATCTTGTATTTTAGCATCTGTGGCAATCGCAATGATGCTTTCGTCCTCGGGAAATAATAATTTTTTCCCCAGGCTTGGACGATGTAATTCAATCTTTGGAATTATTTCCGGCTTAAAGCCCTCTACCAGCACAAGATCAAGATTATCCAGATCAAGGTTGTTAACGTGATACTCGAGAGACTTATCTTGTTTATCCAGGTTTTCCGTGATTAATGCCCAACGTTTGCGAGAGCCAATCAGAACCTGGTTAGCTCCGGCTTTTCGCAATTCATAGCTATCTTTTCCAGGGTAATCAATCTCAAAAGTATGATGGGCATGTTTGACGACACCAACTCGTAAACCGCGTTCGTTGAAAATAGATAGCAGTTTTATCAGCAATGTTGTTTTGCCCGTGCCACTATATGCAGCGACTCCGACTAATGGAATATCAGGTAAGTTCATGAATTTATTTTTGCTTCAATAATTTTGATGTCTTCAGGTGTATTTACATTTATAAAAGTATCAGGCTTGTCTGAAAAATCTACTTTTGTCATCACATGTTGCTGAAACCAGAGGTCTATTTTCCTTTCGCCACTGTCGAGATAATGAAGTAACGAATCTAACAGGCTTGATCTTAACAAACAGAAAACTGGCTGAATTCGATCCCCACTATCAGCAACACTGATGTCTGCATTTTTTTCCTGTAAAGCACTAAACATACGCGTAACAAAATCTGCTGGTAACAAGGGTGAGTCACAGGGAGCAGTAATCATGTATTCCGTCTCGATAGCTTTCATACAGCTGGCCATGCCTGCCAGGGGGCCTTTAAAGCCCTCATAATCATCAGCGATAACAGGGAAGCCGTATTTTGCATAAGTATCCTGATTACGATTGGCATTAATAACTATTTTATCAAGCTGGGAGTGAAGCACAGAGATGACATACTCAATCATGGCCAATCCAGATACTTCAAGCAAACCCTTGTCCTGTCCATCCATACGCCTTGCCTGTCCACCGGCGAGAATGACAGCAGTAATATCAGGGAAATTATTTTGCATATTTTGCATATTTTGCATTATGGCCTTTGACATCAATCAAAAAACTTTGAATTGATAAATTGTTAGATAAAACTATCGAGCAGAGAGTTCAGAGAGAGCATAGAGCATAAATTTCAATATGTTCTCTACGCTCAATTGTTCTCCGTTTTAAAATCATTGTGATCGCTAGCGAACTTTATCTGGTAATTCGACGTCATAATCCAGATAAGCGACTCCGGTATAAACCAGAAAATGTTTACCTTTTGCGCGGGAAAACATCATAACGTTTAAATCTTTTGCCAGCTTATAACCCATTTGTGTCACACCGGATCGGGAGAGCAGGGCAGGAATACCCATATAAGCAATCTTTATAATCATTTCAGAGGTCAATCGTCCGGTGGTATAAAACAATTTATCATCACCGTTTATACCTTCCAGCCACATTTTGCCGGCAATGGCATCTACCGCGTTATGACGCCCCACATCTTCAATGAAGATTAATACTTCGGTGCCCAGGCAAAGAGCACAACCATGGACTGCTCCCGCATTTTTATAAACATCGTTATGTGCATTTAAATTTTTTAATA
>JABHFC010000272.1 GCA_018676275.1 Gammaproteobacteria bacterium
ATGACGACTGGGCAGAAGGCACTATGGAAGTAGTACATGGAATGTATAGTTCAATACTGGATACCGAACAGCCACATTTTTTTGAAAGCTACGCACACTATATGATCATTCGAGACGCTACGGATGAAGAAGTTGAATGGGTTGTCTCACAGTCCAAAAAGACACCTGCGATAATTGCTGCCCAAATTGTGGCAGACGCTAGCTACTGCGATTTTAGTGATATTGCCCTAAAAATCGCCAATGAAATTCCGGTTATGCACTATATTAAGCAGGATTGGTCCGAAACCGCAATTAAGTGGCTAGATAAAAATACACCGGATGTAAAAAAGGAAGTGATGCCAGGACATATGATGTTCTGGGAAGAACCTGAAGTATTCAATGCAAAATTTCGTGAATTTATTAACACTATTTAATTCTGATTAGGAAGAAAGAAATGAAAAATATAAAAAATACTATCTCCGTTATCTTACTGTCTTTTGCATACCTGACATTATCAATGCAACTTTCAGCGGAGGAGTTACCAAGTACTAATTCGTCCGTTACATTTATTTATTACAAGGACATGGCAGCGGGTGAAAACTTTTACGGTAACATTCTTGGTTTTAAAAAGGACTTTGATGGCGAATGGGTAAAGATATTTCGCATTGCCGATGGTGGTCGCGTCGGTTTGGTAGACGAAACAAAAGGCTATTTGAAAGGAGCCAAAGATAAACCGGTGATGATAAGTATAGATACATCAGATGTTCAGGGCTGGTATGAAAGAGTAAAAGTAAGCGGTGCAAAATATCTTGAAACCCATCTGAAAGATCATAGTGATGGCTTTGCCAATTCATTTATGATGAAAGATCCTGAAGGCTACACAGTAGAGTTTTTTCAATGGAATGATCAGCACAAGCCATATTAAATCTTTCTAGATCTATAAAACCTGGGCTGAGTCTTGAATCCCTCGCTTTGCAGACAGAAATACCTGCGAAGTGAGGGCTCTGACTTTTTAGTGAGAAGGTTCTTCCATAGTAGTTAGCTGTGCACCATCTTCTGCAATAAAGACTGCGAGAATCAATGCCGAATCTGTTTTACTCGGATTTTTCGCATGACTATGAAGAGTTCCGGGCGGTTCCACCCAGCTCTCACCGGCTTTGTAACTCACAATTTCACCATTATTGAGTTGAGACTCGACAGTTCCTTCCAGTACATAAATAAAAACAAATCCCGCATGTCTGTGAGAAGGTGTTACAACTCCCGGAGCAATGTTTACTCTGACCGCTGTCAATTTATGACCAGGCACATTTTCCAGGGCTTCTGCCGCCATTATTTCTCTATCGACCTTCATCCCTGATTCATGTGCCATGACAGTACCCATAAGGGAAAGAACACTTAGTGTAATTAATATTTTATTGATGTTGTTTTGCATAACATTCCCCAAAGTTTTTCAGAAACACGGTTAGTAGATTTACATAGTGGTTTAAAAATATTGTTCAAGCTATTTACACAATATCCAGAAGTTGTTGCATTGCTCGTCGACCCTGATCAGCGGCGGGTCCCCAGTGCTGAAATCCATTCAGCTCGGAATGCCCAAAAGCGATTCGACCAAAGCCCTGTTTGATCACATTACTCGGTGCCTGTTTTTCCTTTGTATCAAAAAAGAAACCCGGTGTTGGTACAACATAGGCATGTCCCCAGCGGTTTAGAATAATTCCCTGTATATCCCGCTTGTGATCAAATCCAGAAGCTGCGAACAGCTTTGTCATTTGCGCGCGGATTTGCTTTTCATAATCAGCATAGGATGTATAAAATAATTCAGCCCTGCCTTTGGATACTTGCGCCTGAATTGGTAGACCTGGAGAATGAAAAGGCACATAAAATGTCAGGACGGCGGGCTTGTCTGGATCTAAAGCAGGTTTGTGTCTTCCAACCATCATTGGCTGACGTATGTTGCAACCATAACCAAAACCATCTTGCCAACGTGCTCCAGTAATACCCAATTCATACATAAACCGCCAGTTATTTAAAGCTACGTTAGCTACAAGGAACGGTGCATGATGAAAATGCTGATAAGCCTGATGAAAAGTATCGGGTAAATCTCTGACGACGTGTTTGTTGACCCAACCACCTGAGGCCATTACAACGCCTTTTGCCCGCACAGCATATTCCTTACCACCGTGTGAATAAACAACACGGACGCTACTCGCACTCTCTGCTTTACCTTCATGTTGAACGCTGACCGCCGTAGCATTCAGACGAATTCGAATATTGTCTCCCTGCTTATCCAGTTCAGAAAAGTTTATGGTGCCGGTAATTATGTCATCAAAGTTATCGCTACCGCTTATAGCTGAGGGCTTGATTCCCTTGAGAAAATATCGTGCAAATCCGGAGTTCCCACCAGGAAATGAATTACGCCTTGGCATTTCTGATTCAAATTCTTCTTTGGACAACATTCCGGGCATCATCGTGTCACGAGCCTGGTATGCAGAGATTGCATCACTCCCTAATCCATATGCCCCTGCCATAAAATAATCAGCTTCCGCTGCACCTTGCGATCCAAGTTTTAATTCTTTTTCCAAATAGTCTTTATAAGACATGCTATCGAGCCAGCGCGACTTTCCATCACCATTTAGATCATCTGTGCGACTGTTATACCAGGCGAGTAAAGCCTGTCGTTTTTCGTTTGATAAGGGTGTCTTTGCAAGTTCGTTTTGCCATATATCATTGGCCCATTCTCCACCATTATCTTTTTCAAAAAATCGACCAATACTGGTGTTATTTTCCGTACGCCAGTACAAAAAACCGAAATTGTCACGACAAAACTTTAATGGCTTGAACTTGGAAGACCATTCGCCATAAGGTAGTTCGCGCGGAATATTAAACTCAGAATAATAACGGGCATCACCTGAAACCTTTTCAGGATCATCAGCATGGGGAGGTATGAAGAAACCATTAGCACCCTGGGGTGCGATCAATGTTTCTCCGTTTACTTCGAACTCATTTTCTTTTGCTTCACCACCGAAAAGAGGATGATTATCCAGCATCAGGCATTTCTGCCCAGGCTTCGCATTTTTCTTAAAGTGCCAGGCAGCACCTAATCCGGCCATCCCACCACCAACGATAAGCAAATCGTATTCTTCATCGATGGCCATATTTGCCGGCAAAGAGGCAAATTCACCGTCACGAAGCCGGTGTGCGGTATTGACGACTTCCGGCGTATTACCATGGGATGATGAATAGTCACCTACTCCACCATAGCCATACCAGCTATTATCCACTCTATTAAGATTGCTACTCGCGGCAGAGAATGCCATGTTGGGTTTCAACAGGGCCGCACCTGAGCCCATAAGTACTCCATTGACAAAATCTCTTCGAGTGATTTTCATTGAGAGTTTTCTCTTGCGTTATTAAGCAAATATTTTATTAAACAAGCTTTTGGATATTCTCATTCAGGACTTCAATAGCAAGATCTATCGTTTCCAGATGGGTACGATATGATAATACATTTACGCGGATCATGTATTTTCCATCCAGTACCGTGGATGATAAAAATATCCGTCCATCCTTACGCAGTTCATCGATAATTCGTTTGTTGAACTCATCGATATCACCTTCAGCAGGTAGATACCTGAATGCAAATGTAGATAATTCCGGATAAGGCCCCATTTCAAAACCATCCTGTGTTGCCATTTTTTCATAGGCATAGCGAGTTAGCAGTATCTTCTCACTCAACGCTGCACGGAATGGTGCGACACCAATTAATTTTAGAGGTAACCAAAGACGCAGTGCCCTGAAATGACGTGTCAGTTCAGGACCAAGATCCGCAGGTGACAATTCATCCTGCTCAAGATAATTATCCTGTAGATAGCTGGCAGTATAATAATGTGCTTTATATAATAACTCGCCATTCTTTATGATCGCGGCCCCCAAACCAAAAGGTGTATACAGGGTTTTATGTGGATTCATTACTACGGAATCAGATCTTTCCACTCCCTTGAATTTATCCTTAACCAGATCGCTAAGTAAAAAGAAACCACCATAGGCACCATCAACGTGAAACCAGATATTTTGCTCGGCTGCGACATCGGCAATAGCATCTAAAGGATCGACATTGCCCAAATCGGTGGTGCCAGCGGAACCCACAACCAGCCACGGTCGGAGCCCCTGTTGTCTGTCATTCTCAATGCATTCAGCAAGAGCATCGGCTTTCATCCGATATGCATCATCAACCGGAACATGGCGAATAACACTTTCGCCCATACCCGCCACGTGTAAACCTTTTTTCAAACAATGGTGAGTCAATTCGGTTACATAAACGACAGCTTTATCAAAATCTCTCGCCTTCAAACCATGGGATTCACGTGCAGTTACTATACAAATTAATGTCGCCAGGCTACCTCCGGAAGCTAGATTTCCCTGAACACCTGCGGGATAGCCAACCAGATCCGCCATCCAGTCAAGAAGCATTTTCTCCATATGCACAGCACCGGGACTGGCAGCGTAGTCAACACTAAAGGGATCTGTAATGGCGGCGATATAGTCACCCAGAGCAGAATAAAACATGCTGCAGGGAGCAATATAACCAAAAAATTTTCCTGAGACGGTATTGATACCCTGTTGCTCAACGTTATCTTTATACAGTTTCAAAATGACTTCCATATCCACGCCCTGCTCTTCAATAACAGCATCCCTGATATCTAAGCCATCAGGTCCTTCTTTTATGTAGGCATTTTTTGCGTGAATGGTTTCCAGGAAACCTTCGGTGTATTGATTGACCTCTTCCAACAACTCCTGTCGTCGTTCCGCTTCAGGCTCAATCAATCTGGACAGTTCTTCGTACTTTTTTATATCTTCAATATTTGTAGTCATAGAGACACCGTTAAAGATCAGCGTTAACTTTGTTAATGGCGTTTTCAAGCAAATCGATATCCGCCAGCTCATTCGCCAGTACGAAACATAATTTGCTCAGAAATAACATCTCCTTTTCACTACCCGCCTCATTGATGGCAACTGCCAGCATTTCCAGCGCTTTTTCCAGATCTTCTTCTGATAACTGATTACTCACTCTTTCCTCCGCTCATGGTTTGATTAAATGAATGTACTACTTCATCTATATTGATATTTTTCCATCTCGCGCTTACATGCCGATCAGGTCTGATTAAATAGAAACTGCCATTTTCCGCATCATAGCTGGAAAATAACTCATCTCTCCGATCATGCACAACGACTATATTCTCAAGGCTAAACGAATGCTTCGTAATTATTATTATGGTAAAACCTTCTTCCTTAACACCAAGCTTATCCTGAATTTTTAATACAACAGGATCAATCAATTCCGAATCAGAGAAATACAGTCCGCTAAAACCGAGGCCAATATAATCCAATAGACAGTCAGTGTCGTTTATACGACTGTTTAATATTGGGGCTCCTGTACCAGGTCCATGCTCAAACTCGGCATCCCGATTTCTGTAGCTTGTCAAAGGACTGTCTATGTAAGTATATGGTTGAGATTGTCTTGGATTTATTAATGGTCGGGAAAACTCATTACTTATCGATAGAGATAAGACAGCATCGCGCATCAATCGATGTCCACGTGTCGGCGGTGTCATGAATTTCGTGCTTTTACTGGCATTTTCAAATACATCCAGGGTTGCACCACGTCGTTCCGGACTGTAGGTGTCGAGCAATGCATCCTGCGCTTGACCCTGAATTACATAAGCCAGCTTCCATGCCGCATTCATTGCATCAGCAATCCCGGAGTTCAGTCCACGCACACCGAAAATTGGTACCAGGTGAGCAGCATCACCGATAAATAATATTCTATTGTGACGATAATTATCCAGCGCCAGGGTATAGGCTTTGTACAAGCTCCACCATTCCAGTTTCCATTCGG
>JABHFC010000273.1 GCA_018676275.1 Gammaproteobacteria bacterium
AACTTTAATTTGATCAAATTCTTCTCAGCTTTAATCCGGATTTCCGGTAAAGCTGTATAAATTCGACTTCTATTCAAAAGCACCGCTAACCTCAGGATAATACATAAATACCTTACGGTTTCGGGATTATCGTCAATTGATGCGGGAATGTTTTCACGTAAAAATTTACGACGATGATTTTGTACCAGGGTTGCCAGCTTTATTTGATCCTGGCGTGAAAATCCGGGCAAGTCAGAATTTGCAATAAGATAGGCGCCATGTCTGTGGTATTGGGCATGGGCAATGGAAAGACCAATTTCGTGGGTTTCTGCACCCCAATTTAGAAGTTTGAAGTGGGCCTCATCATTCAGTTTCCAGGTTTTTTTCGTCTGTTGGTAAAGCTCATGGACAGTCTTTTTCACTCTTGCAGCCTGTTCGTTATCAACACTGTAACGAGCCGCGATATCCACCATAGTCTTATCGCGAATATCTTCATTATGAACACGACCAATAAGATCATGAAGTAATCCTTCTCGCAGTGCCCCATCTGAAATATTCATATAGTCAATTTCAAGCGATTCAAATATACCTGTTAGAATCGCTACACCACCGGCAAACACGGGTTTTCTTTGAGCGGAAAGGCCATCAAACTTTATATCGTCAATCGTGCCAATGGAAATTAATGCATCGCTGAGAGAATGTAGTGATTTTAAGGTTATCCCTTTATCACTCCAGCCCTGTGCCTTTACAACATCGTAGATCGCAAGAATGGTTCCGGAAGAGCCCAAAGCCTTATCCCAACTTAGTTTTTTATAGGTTGCTTCGAGAGCTTCCATCTCCTGACGGGAGGCGACGATTGCTTTGCGCATTTTTTTGCGCGTTATTGTTCCCTCCGGGAAAAATCGACGACTGGTACTGACGCAACCCATGTACAGGCTTTCCACGTAATAAGGATTGAAACCCTTACCAATAATCAGTTCAGTGCTGCCACCGCCAATATCAACTACAAGACGCTTATCTGTTTCGTTATAGACACTGTGAGCGACCCCGAGATAGATTAACCTGGCTTCTTCCTGACCGGAGATAATTTCAATAGGATGGCCAAGAGCCTGTCTGCCTTGTTGTAGAAATTCGTCGCCATTGACCGCGACTCGTAATGTGTTTGTACCTACAGCTCGTATATCAATCTGGGGTATTTCCCGGAGGCGCTGACCAAAGCGCTCAAGACAGGACATTGCTGTTGACATGGATTCTTCTGTCAGACAGTTTCTGTCATCAAGACCGGAAGCGAGTCTGACCATTTCCTTTATACGATCAACAACCTGCAGTCTTTCATCTTCGTACTTCGCAACAATCATCTGGAAACTATTGGAACCGAGATCAACTGCTGCGTAAGATTTTGTAGGGGAAGAAGTCATAACACTGGAAAACTATAGGCTATAATTAATAAATAGATAAGCAAATGAGGAGACCGCAACATTGTGACAGATTACAGGTTAATTATCATGCGTCATGCAAAGTCTGACTGGCATACAGACAGGTCTCTGGATATTGATCGACCGTTGGCAACACGCGGTAAACGAGATGCAGTACGCATGGGTAAATGGCTGTTGGGCAAGAAACTCATTCCGGACTGTTTTATATGTTCATCTGCCAAACGTGCCAGGCAAACTGCAGCGCTGCTGGCAAAAGAAATAAAAATACCAGAGAGCGATATCATATCAACAGAACAAATTTATGCTGCTTCTTTACAGAATTTACTTGGAGTGTTGGAAGCTTATTCTAATGGTGTCTCCAGCGTGATGATGGTGGGACACAATCCAGAGCTCGATGAGTTAGTCCGATTTCTTACCAAAGATCGACCGACCCTAACAAAAAAAGGCAAGTTAATGACGACATCTGCTATTGCTGTACTAAATTTTGGCGCCAAAGCAATAACGTCAACACCTCAATCAGCCTCTCTTGAGTATTTAATCAGGCCTAAAGAATTAGAGAACTAATTTGAAGCTGAGCTAGCATCACGCTCAGGACATCTATGCCCAGTCGGGTAAATTATTGATACATATCAAGATTATATTGATTGTTCCGGTCATACTTTAAATGTGGTTTTTAAACTGCAGAGGATAAGTATTGATGGAACCCGGACAGCGCATAGACGTTGTTGCAAAAAAGATCTTTTCGGAACTATTACTGGTTATGGAAAGCAGGGAAGCTGTTATTTGCGAAAACCATGAAGAAAAGAGTTTGCATGATTATCGTGTAGCGTTGCGCCGAACCCGCACCTTGTTACATAGACTGAAAGGGGTGTTACCAAAGGCAACAATCAGAAGATTTAAACGAGAGTTTGAGTGGATTGGGGATGCTACTGGACCTGCCCGAGATATAGATGTTTATATACTATCGTTTGATGAAATTAGCGGACATCTGCCGAAAAAAAGACAAAAAGATCTGCTGACATTTCGCCACTTTTTAAATCAGCACCATCAAAAAGAACAAATCAAAGTAAAAAAATTTCTTACTTCCAAACGTTATCGGCGCGTTATGAAAGACTGGAATAATTTTGTCACAAAACCTGTTCCAAAGAAATCCCGCTTGTTACATGCTGAAGATCCAGTGATTCTTGTGGCAAACAAATACATCTGGCATGCGTTCAGGAAAGTACAAAAAAAGGGAGCAGCAATAAATCCTGATTCAGGTGAAAAATCACTCCATGATTTGCGTAAAGCATGCAAGAGCTTGAGATATTTAATTGAGTTCTTTCAAAAAATTTATCCCACAAAAAAGATCCATGTTTTGCTAGATCATCTGAAAATGCTACAAAACAACCTGGGGGAATTTCAGGATCTGGTGGTGCAGCGGCATTTACTGGATGAATTTAACTCAGGTATATCTCGTCATTCTGAAATAGAGGATAAAACAGGTGAGTCCATGGAGATGCTAGCCAGGAATCTAAATCTTCGTGGACTAAAAGTCAGGAATAAATATTATTCACGATTTCGTCATTTTAATTCAAAGAAAAACTGTGAGCTGTACAGACGGTTATTTGGGTTCAACGCAAATAAAATCAGTTAAGCATGTTGGCTCAATATTTGAGTTTAAAGTTTTTCTCGACAGCGTCTTATATTTTGATTCTGATCAAAAATTACCTATATATATGTGTCTAGTATTAACAGATAAAACGTGGAATAAAACTAATATTTGGAGTTGTCGAATCAGCTTATAAAAATCGTAAATAGAACTGGAACTATTTAAGCAGTGCTCGGCAGCGCAACGGAATGCCGTGGGCGATTAATTAGTAGTTCTTAATAACTATGCAGTAATAGATATTTAACTTTATAGAAAACAAGAGATTAACTGTTCATGGGAATTTTTGAGTTTCTGAATTTGCTTGGCTCCCTTGCCTTATTTTTATATGGCATGAAGGTCATGAGTGACTCCTTGATGAAACTGGCCGGGGACAAGATGCGCAAGGTGATGATTCGGCTGACGTCGAATCGATTCAAGGGTGTTCTTACGGGATTATTTGTCACCGGTCTGATTCAATCTTCTTCTGCAACCACATTAATGGTTGTCAGCTTTGTAAATGCCCAGCTATTAAGTTTGACCGAGGCGATCAGCATTATCATGGGCGCCAATATCGGTACTACTTTTACTGCCTGGCTAATTTCTATTCTCGGTTTTAAGGTGAAAATGAGTAGCATCGTAGTACCACTAATCCTGGTGGGGCTAATCTTTTATCTTAAGGAAAACCAGAAATTACGCAGCATGGGCAGCTTCATAATAGGGTTTTGTCTGCTTTTCATTGGACTGGATTTTATGAAGGACGCCATTACGGGCCTGGAAAACAACCCGGAATTGTTTGAATTCTTCCAGCACAACACTGACCGTGGCGTCATTGGTATACTGTTATTTGTGGTAATAGGTACTGCGCTAACCTTAATCCTGCAATCTTCAAGCGCTACTATGGCAATTACGATCGTTGCAGCAAGCCAGGGCGTTTTAACATTTGAAGCAGCAGCAGCCATTGTGCTAGGTGAAAATATTGGTACTACCATTACTGCAAATCTGGCAGCAATGATTTCCGGTACCGAAGCCAGACGAGCTGCACTGGCGCACCTTATTTTCAACGTGGTAGGTGTAATCTGGATACTGATATTATTTACCCCCTACCTGGCTTTTGTTGACAAATTGGCATCTGATTTTTTGGGTGCAAACCCCCTCACTGTTGCCATGGATATTCCTATCGGACTGTCGCTATTTCACAGTACCTTTAATATCATTAACACATTTCTGTTGATATGGACCATTGCTGTAATTGCAAGGATTGTTATTTACCTGGTGCCCGAAAAAGTTGAATCGGAACCGGTTTTCTCAACACCAAAATACCTTAGTGAAGAAGCCTTGAATTATCCGGAAACAGCACTCAAAGCCCTGCTGGAAGAATCCCGGCGCCTTTATCAAGGGGCGGTTATTGAAGCGATCGCACACAGTCTGGGCGTAAATCGTAAAGATATTAAGTCGGATAAACCCATTGAAGACATTGTCAGGAAAAAGGCACATCCGGGCATCAAGCACAAGCAATTCATTAAGACGCGTATCCAGCCCATATACAGTGAAGTTCTGAGTTATGCATCCACGATACAGGAAAAATTTGAACTTTCAGCTGAGGATAGCGAACGCGTCACCCGGCTAAAAAAAGTTCATCGCGATGCGATTGAAATACTGGTTCATGTAAAAAAACTGAAAAACGAGATCGGAAATCATGAAGATGACAATAACACCTTTCTTGATGATGAATACGTGAAACTGAAATGTGCTGTAATTGAACTGCTCAGATTATATCTGAGTGAAAACGATGAGTTGTTTTATAAAGAATGCAACACCTTGCTTGGTGGAGTCAAAAGCAAAGCCGAAACCCAGGATGTCAATCTGATTCTGGATATTGACCAGTTAATTCGTGAAAATAAAATAACATCGGAACAAGCTGTGTCGCTAATCACCTGTAGTGCTGCAGTGCTGGAAATCTATCGCTTATTGATAAAGACAACGAAATACCTGGCAATAATCGGTTCAGAATACATTCAACTTGAGCAAGCCTTCTATAAAGAAGAGGACGATATCAATGTCCAGATGGAGGAAGCGGCTTAAATTAAAATGATCTGTCCTTTTAGTATTGATCATGCAAAAGCCGTCATTGGATTCTACGGGATAGCTTGAACAGTCCGAGTTCCTAACTTGCTGATATTTGCAGTAACTAGCTGGTTTAACTGGCTTTATTATCGCTGCTGATTCGGGATAGTTGTTGCGGCACCAGGATTCAAAAGCTTATCGCCGATACCGTAGTTGAATGAACAAAGGTGAATACGGCTTTAATTGAACTATATGGATAGTGTTTTCGGCAAAAACGGATAGAGATTACCTGCTGCACATAACATATTTATGTACATAGAAATCCTATATAAATCGATTCATGGGATGTAAGTGTATAAACGTATGAATGCAAATCCTGAAAGAGATATACAAACTTTCCGGCGTGCGCTGGGGAATTTTGCTACAGGTGTAACAGTAGTAACGGCAAGTGATCATGAAGGAAACTGGGTTGGTGTGACAGCCAATAGTTTTAATTCAGTATCATTGGAGCCTCCACTTGTGCTCTGGAGTTTAAATCGTTCGTCCTGGAGTTTGCCTACCTATGAATTATCCGAGTATTTCATAGTTAATGTCCTTTCTGATAATCAAATTGAAGTTTCAAATCGTTTTGCCAGTCAGGGCCTGGCAAATAAATTTGAAGATGTGGAAACCTGTGAAGGCATCGGTGGCGCGCCGGTTCTGGTAGATTGCGCTGCGTCTTTCCAATGTCAGAAGAAGTATACCTATGAGGGAGGCGATCACCTTATTTTTGTTGGTGAGGTGATGGATTTTCACACTACCGACAGTGCGGGTCTTATCTATCACAAGGGTCAGTACGCGGTTCCAGAGCCTCACCCCGATGCAATCGGCAGTGAAAATGGAGAAGAGACTTCTTTCGTTGAAGGCTATCTTAACTATTTATTATCCCAGGCAGCGAATGGTTTTGAACGACAATATCAGGTGATTTTGGATAAATATAAAGTTAGTCGCTTTGAGTGGCGATTATTATGCTGCATCAGTGAATTCCAGGGCTCAAACCTGAAACAGCTGAGTAAGCTAACAATTATTCCGGAGCATACGCTGGTAGATGTATTACGAGACACCGAAGCGAAGGGTTGGGTAAGAAACGAATTCGATAAAGATGGTATTGATCATTATTATATTGAAAAAGCCGGTCTGGATTTATTGGTACCCTTGACCTGCCCCCTTAAAACGGTACCAGTGATTAAGTTA
>JABHFC010000274.1 GCA_018676275.1 Gammaproteobacteria bacterium
ACAGAAATCTGAAATTCTGAAAGTCTGTTCCGAAATCGATTTATCTGAAAATAAAGTTGGTGTATTCAATAAAATAAAACAATTAGATGACGTGCTTAAAGATGGTGATCGCATAGAAATATACCGTCCTTTACTGGTCGAACCGAAAGAAGCCAGGCGTCGTCGAGCTGAAAAACAAAAGGTACAAAAAAACTGATGTCTTTACTGAAAAGCAATGGGGTACTGATTCTGTCCCCACGCGTAATAGCGCTTTTCTTACTTCTCATTTTGTTTTCATCTTTTTGTGTTTTGTATTCGCTGACTAGCGGTAGTGTAGATATTGGGCTTGCGAGGGTGGTAGAAATTATTCTCGGAGATAATGAAGGGATGCAGGGCAAGGTAATAATGGAATTACGCTTGCCTAGAGTGCTCTCCGGGTTTCTGGTAGGAGGTATGTTGGCTCTGGCCGGTGCGCTGATGCAGGTATTGTTAAAGAACCCGTTGGCGGAGCCATATGTGCTGGGTGTATCCGGTGGTGCCTCGGTCTGTGCATTACTGGCTATGATGGCAGGAATAGCAGGTGCCTGGCTCAATATTGCTGCGTTTGTCGGCGCTCTTTTTTCTATCCTGCTGGTATTTGGCCTGGCACGTCTTGGTGGAAGCTGGAATCCTCTGCGGGTTCTCTTGACCGGTATTGTCGTCGCCTCAGGTTGGGGAGCTCTCGTCAGTTTTCTACTCGCGGTTAGCCCTGCCACTCAAATACATGGCATGCTCTTCTGGTTGATGGGGGATCTAGAGTATGCGCGAAATTTCAAGCTTGGACTCGCTGTTTTATTCTGTGGATTTGTAATTTCGATGCTGATAGCCAGAGGCCTGAACTTGATGGCGCGTGGGGATAATCAAGCTGCGGCGCTTGGTGTGTCAGTAGACCATTTGCGATATGTTGTTTATTTTCTTGCCTCGATGTTGACCGCAACTGCAGTAATGCAAGCCGGTAATATCGGCTTTATCGGTTTAATAGTGCCGCATCTTGTGCGTTTGTTACTGGGCAGTGATCATCGCATATTGATACCTGTGTCCGTATTGCTGGGTGGTAGTTTATTGGTAATCGCTGACACTTTGGCACGCACAATCATCGCTCCTCAGCAATTACCTGTGGGGGTACTGACAGCTATGATAGGAGTACCTTTATTTCTGTTTCTTTTGCAAACAACTATGCTTAAGAGTCGATCATGAGCCTGCTTGCAGTAAAGGATTTATCGATAAGCATTGGTAGCTTACCAATTTGCACGTCTTTTGATTTTGAATTGCAGTGCGATGAGTATTGGGGCGTATTGGGCGGCAATGGTATTGGTAAAACAACCTTGTTGAATACCCTGGCTGGTTTGCGAAGTGCCGAGAGCGGCGATATCCGTATTGATGGATTAGCCCTGCATCAATGGAAGAAAAAACAGTTGGCGTGCACGTTGGGTCTTCTGTTTCAGGACAGTGTTGATACTTTTCCGACTACGGTACTGGAAACGGCTTTGACGGGTCGTTACCCACATTTATCTTTTCTGTCATTGGAAGGTCAGGAAGATATAGAGCTCGCCAATCAGGCGCTCTCTGATGTTGCCCTGGACGAATTAACTGAACGGCAGGTAGACACATTGTCGGGAGGCGAAAGACGACGTTTGGCTCTGGCAACTTTGCTGGTACAAAACCCACGGCTTTGGTTACTGGATGAACCCACAAATCATCTTGATCTGCATCATCAGATCAACTTGTTGAATTTGATTATAGATAAGGTCAAGGCTAATCGCGGTGCCTTGCTAATGGTGCTACATGACGTAAATCTGGTAATGCGGTTTTGTACACATGTTATGATGATGATCGATCACAACAACATTATTTGCGGTCCGGTAGCTGAGGTTCTAAGCACTGAAAATCTAAGTTTGCTTTATCAACATCCGATTAAAAAAATTCAGTCCGACGGGGGAAGCTTTTTTTTACCGGAATGAGTAATCTGAACTATTCGTCTGGAGTTGTTTCAGTATTTTCGTTTTCAATCTCAGGTGGACTGACATCTTCAACTTCGCCAATACCTTCATCGTCATCTTCTTCAGGAACAGGTTGGACTTTCTGAACTTTCGGCTCGTCATCGCCGACAAAAGGCAGAACGTTAATTAGTTTGCTGAAGAATCCTTTTTGTTTCTGACGTTTCAAAGGCACATCAACGATTTTTCTTTCTTTTGTGTATTCTTCGGGTGGTTTACGCACACCTTTGACTACACTGCCATCCAGATAGGTTAGTTTGTCATCTTCAAAATAAATGGTGATATGACGTTGAGTTCTTCTTTTACCACCTTTTGAGTAGGTATAGAGATATTCCCAGCGGTCATTGTGAAAAGGGTCCGCGATTGTCGGGGTGCCCATAATAAAATGCACCTGGCTCTTTTCCATACCGGGTCTCAATTTGTCCAGCATTTCCTGCTCAATAACATTGCCCTGCTGCATATCTATTCGATATACGCCAGGTAGTTTTCGAGTTCCTTCGGCGCTACAGGCTGCCAAAGTGATAAGGATGAAAATATAAAAAATAGCGCGCATAAACATATCGGAGGACTAAAACTGATTAATTAAGGCGCGTATTGTAGCGGATTGTGTAAATATGCAAAGTAGTCATTTACCGGTCAAAGACAAGCAAAGTGGCTTTGGTTATACTTTTACCGGTCAAATACGATGGCTAAACCCGACTTACAATTTGCGTGGCATATGATAAATAAGTAGATATGGAACAAAAAGATCTAAAAAAGGCCGGTCTGAAAGCTACTCTGCCGAGACTCAGAATACTTGAAATTCTTGAAGCATCAGATTTTAAGCATATGAGTGCTGAAGATGTTTACAAGGCATTACTGGCTGCCGGTGAGGACGTTGGCCTGGCTACTGTATATCGCGTTCTTACCCAGTTTGAGGCGGCCGGTTTAGTTAACCGGCATAATTTCGACTCTGGTCATTCCGTTTTCGAACTGGATCAGGGAGGGCATCATGATCATATGGTTTGTTTAAAGACCAATACGGTTATCGAATTCAATAATGAAGAAATAGAAATGCTACAGAAGAAAATAGCCGATGAGCATGGTTATGACTTACAGGATCACAGTCTGGTTTTGTATGTAACGCCCAAAGAAGACTAGTACTAATTACTAACCTGCTTTTATTCCACTTTATAAAAATTTTAGTGGATCAGCATTTCCTTCGCGTGTTTGCGACTTTGTTCAGTAATCTTGATACCGCCTAACATGCGGGCTATCTCTTCAATTCTCTCACTGTCATCCAGTTCTGCTACCTGAGTATAGGTAGTCTTCTTGCTTGATGATTTTTGAACCTGAAGATGTTGATCACCAAGTGATGCTACCTGCGGTAAATGTGTTACGCAGAAAACCTGGTGTTTAACGGTGAGGCTATGTAAGAGATTGCCGACAATTTCTGCTACACCACCACCGATACCTGCATCGACTTCATCAAAAACAAGAGTCGGAATTACTTTTTCATTGTTGCTGATTACCTGGATAGCAAGGCTTATTCGGGATAATTCACCCCCTGAAGCAACCTTTCGTAAAGGCTGTGGTGGCTGGCCCGGGTTGGCTGAAACCAGAAACTCGATTTGATCATTGCCGTGTAGTCCGGGTTGCGCATCATCTTGCTCTTCGATGGCGATTACAAACTGTCCACCAGACATACCAAGTGTTTCCAATGTTTGCGAGATTTTTCCGGATATTAGTTTTGCTGTTTTAACCCGGCATAGATGCAATTTTTTTGCTGCCTGATGATAAAGCTGAAGACATTCATCTTTTTGTTTAACAAGATCCGCGAGCAGATGTTGGCTGTTCTCCATCTCGTACAACTTTTGTTGTAGCTGTTCAAAATACCCTGGTAGTTGTTGTGACTGGATATTATGTTTGCGTGCCATATCGTGGATATCAGACAATCTTTGCTCAACGTTTTGCAGGCGCTCGGGGTCGCGATCCAGTTTATCCAGGTATAAACGCAGCTCGTCTCCTGCCTCTGATAACTGGATAGCAGCGCCTTCCAGTAACTCGAGAATGTTTGCGATTGAATCATCAAATTGCTGAGCTTCCTGCATGTCTCTGATGGTGTTGGCAAGTTTATTGTGGAGAGAATACTCATCTTCCATTACGTTTTGTGTTGCCTGTTGTGTCAGCTCGATGAGGCGATTGGCATTATCAAGACGTTTGAATTCTTCGGATAAAGATTCATATTCATCCGTTTCCGGTGCCAGTGTTTCCAGTTCCTGTACCTGGTAACGTAACAGCGTTAGTTGTGCCCCATGATTTTCGGTTTCACCACTTAGTTGGACTATTTTTTCCTGTAGTTCATGCCATGAGGTGTAGCTATCACGAACCAGGTTCAGTTCTTTATCATAACCACCGTAACTATCTAAAAGCAGGCGCTGTGCATCTCGTTTCGTCAGGGATTGATGAGCATGTTGACCGTGAATATCAATGAGATACTCACCAATAGTTTTTAGCAGGTTCACCGGTACTGGTGTGCTGTTAATAAAAGCACGGGAACGACCATCGTTACTAATTACCCGACGAATTATTATTTCATTATCATCGACAGCGATGGCTTGTTCTTCGAGTATGCTGGCAACATCGGAGTTTTCAGATAGATCAAAACTGGCGCTGATTTCTGTACGTTCACAACCCGCACGTATTATGGTGCTTTCAGCGCGGTCGCCCAGAATCAGACCAAGCGCATCAATAAGAATAGACTTTCCGGCACCTGTCTCACCGGTAAAAACCGTCATACCCGGTTTCAGGTAAAGATCCAGCTCCTCAATGATGGCAAAATTCCGGATTAACAGTTGCTTCAGCATATGAACTAGCCCCAGTGGAGCTTTTTGCGCAGAGTATTAAAGTGATTATGTTTGGCTGGGTGGACAAGACGAACCTTTTTGTCCTTTTTCTGGATACGCACACGATCGCCGGCCGTCAGTTCAGAACTTATTTCTCCATCACAACTGAGTCTGGCGTGGTCGATTTCTGGTGTGCCAACCACTATCTCGACAATACTGTTGCCATCGATAACGATGGGGCGATTGCTCAGGCTGTGTGGACAAATGGGCACCAATACCAGTGCGTCCAGTGCCGGATGCAGGATTGGTCCTCCACCTGAAAGAGCATAGGCTGTAGAGCCGGTTGGAGTTGCGACGATCATGCCGTCAGCCCGTTGACTATGAACCAGGGTCTCGTTTACATAAGTCTCCAGTTCTATTAGCTTGGCGATATTCCACTTTTGAATAATGACTTCGTTAAAGGCATCACGTTCCATGATGTTCTTGCCGTCACGTTCTACCTGACATTGGAGCAGGAATCGTTCTGCAATGAAGTGTTTACCGTCAAGAATCTCACTCAAATGTGATTCTACACTGTCGGCCGGGATGTCGGTTAGAAAGCCCAGGCGACCCCGGTTAATGCCTAACAAGGGAACATCATGCTCAGCTAGCACCCGACCCGCGCGCAACATGGTGCCATCACCACCGATAACGATGGCTAAATCACATTCCTGTGACAGTTGTTCCAAATCCAGTTCACGGAAACCAGAATTGGGTAACAATTTTGCACAGTTTTCGTCTAAGATAAGTTCAATATCGCGCGACGACAGGTAATTTGTCACCGTTTGCAGGGTATCGACAATTTCGGTGGCGTCATTATTGGTAATTAGTGCTATTTTTTCGAACATATCGCGATAATATAGAT
>JABHFC010000275.1 GCA_018676275.1 Gammaproteobacteria bacterium
AACGGGCAACGCATCTCATTTACCTTTTAATAAATATTTATACCACACTGTCATTCCCGCACCCCTCCGGGCATAAACTCCGGCGAGAATGACAAGAATCGTCATTCCCGCGTAGGCGGGAATCCAGTTAAATAATCGATTGGTACAATTCTTTCCATTCAGAATTGAACGATTCAATTAATCTTATCTTCCACTTTCTATTCCATTTTTTAAGCGCTTTTTCCCTTTGTATCGCAGATTCCATGGTCTCGTGAAGTTCATACCAAACTAAAGTATGCACACAATATTTTTTTGTAAATCCTTCTACAAAGTCGCTCTTATGTTCCCATACACGTTTTACAAGATTTGACGTCACACCTATATACAAAGTCCCATAAGGTTGACTTGCCAATATGTATACGCATGGCTGTCGATCCATGTTTTTTCCATCTCCCTATGGATTCCCGCCTTCGCGGGAATGACGAACCCAGTCTTTCCGTCATTCTGCAACTACCCTAATAATAACAGACGGGGACCATCTGGCCCCCGACTTTAGTTATTATTCAATAATCTGCACCTAGCTTTCGTACATCGGGAATTGGCTGCAAAGATCACTGGCCTCAGCACGTACTTTATCAAGAACAGATTCATCACCCATATTATCGATAACATCACATATCAATTCAGCAACCTTGGTGGCTTCAGCTTCCTTAAAACCTCTTGTAGTAATGGAAGGTGTACCAATACGGATGCCGCTGGTAACAAAAGGTGACTGCGGATCATTAGGTACTGCATTCTTATTTACCGTGATGTGTGCACGACCAAGAGATGCATCCAGTTCTTTACCGGTGACACCTTTATCAATCAGGTCTACCAGGAACAGGTGATTGTCTGTACCACCGGAAACAATTTTCACACCTCGTTCAATAAAGGCATTGGCCATGGTCTGGGCGTTTACCACCACCTGTTGTTGGTAAGCTTTGAATTCCGGTTGCATTGCTTCTTTGAACGCAACCGCCTTGCCAGCGATAGCGTGCATCAATGGACCACCCTGATAAGCCGGAAACACCATGAAGTTAATCTTCTTTTCGATCTCTTCATTGGCCTTACCCATAATCAGACCTGCACGTGGGCCACGTAAAGTTTTATGTGTAGTGGTGGTGGTGACATCAGCAATCTGTACCGGACTGGGATACAAACCAGTGGCAACCAGACCCGCAACGTGAGCCATATCGGCGACCAGGTAAGCCCCTACTTTATCGGCGATTTCACGAAAACGTTGCCAGTCAAGGATACGGGAATATGCAGAGAAACCGGTCATGATTAACTTTGGCTTATGCTCCAGCGCCAGACGTTCTGCCTCATCATAGTCAATTTCACCGGTCTCGGGATGCAGTCCATATTGGACGGCATTAAATATACGACCGGACACATTAACGGATGCGCCATGGGTCAAATGACCACCATGGGCCAGGCTCATGCCCATTATCGTATCACCGGGTTGAATCAAGGCCAGGTAAACAGCGCCATTGGCTTGCGAACCTGAGTGCGGTTGTACATTAGCAAAATCGGCACCAAAAAGTTCTTTCGCGCGATCAATCGCTAATTGCTCAACAACATCCACATGCTCACAACCACCGTAGTAACGTTTGCCCGGATAGCCTTCCGCATACTTGTTCGTTAATACTGAGCCCTGAGCCTGCAATACACGCGGGCTGACGTTATTTTCTGACGCAATTAACTCAATATGATCTTCCTGCCGCTGTTTTTCATCTTCCATCGCTGACCACAACTCATCATCAAAGCCCGCGATAGTCATATCTTTACTATACATTTGGATTTCTCCATAGAATTTTAGATTGGATTTTGAAGGCGCTACTCACGGGCAGACATCTCCTGATAGCGTGGTGGCCAACACCCTGAAAACTTGCGCAGGTTAACAGATTACGTCCTTTCTTGCATGCAAAGCAGCCGAAGCTGCGCGTCGAAAACCTGTATTTTACCGCCTGATTTTCCCGATATCTCCCGACATCAGTCATGCTCAAGGTACTCTTAGATAAAATCTCGTATAATCAGTACTTTCGAACAATTAATTAATAATATTGATGTCAGATATAGATACATTTTTCAGCCGTGCCAATGAGTTACTGGAACGACTGGAAAAAAAGCTACCCGTTGATAAAGAACTGTTGCAATTGAATAGCGCCAGCGCCAATCGCTGGCGAAAAGACAATGGCAAGCCTCGTTTTCAGGAAGTTAAACAACTGAGCAAGATCAGTCTTGATGATTTGCAATGTCTGGAGAGGCAAAAACAGGCAATTACACAAAACACGCGGCAGTTTCTTAATGCCCTGCCCGCCAATAATGTCCTGTTGTGGGGTCCCCGTGGTACCGGTAAATCGTCTTTGATAAAGGCAACATTAAATGAATTCAAAGACGAAGGCTTGCGACTAATTGAAGTCGAACGACAACATCTCGTCGATCTACCGGATATATCAGAAGTTTTATATCAACAGGAAGGACGGTTCATTATTTATTGTGATGATCTTTCTTTTGAATCCAATGATGCCAGTTACAAAGCCTTGAAAGTTATCCTTGATGGATCCATCAGTGATACACCCGACAACGTGCTTATATACGCGACTTCCAACCGGCGTCACCTGATGCCTGAATATATGAGTGAAAATCAACAAAGCCAGATGGTCGAAGGCGAACTTCATTTAAGTGAAGCAATAGAAGAGAAAATTTCTCTCTCGGAACGCTTTGGCGTGTGGCTATCTTTTCATCCTTTCAATCAAACACAATATTTGAGCATTGTAGATCACTGGATAGGAAGACTGGATGTCGAAGAAAATGACGAAGAAGTGATGCATAAAGCAGCACTTAAATGGGCTCTGGAACATGGTTCACGTAGTGGCCGGGTAGCATGGCAGTTTGCCCGTGACTGGGCCGGAAAAAAACAACTGGCAAAATTATAAAATTGTAATAATTATTCTTCTTTATCCAGTCCCTGTTGCCGGACATCCGAACAGTACAAATCAGCTTTTGAAACCATAGCATCGGATTTACACATTTCCCTGAAATCTGTCTTACACAGACGATAACCTTCTCTCCAGCCCAACCTGTATTGCTCATCTTCGAGTGTACGTTGGGTGTCACGATTGAAACTATGCACCAGTGAACCACCAGCAACATAACCACTATGACATCCGTGCTTATATCCATCCTGGTAGGAAACGGGCTGGTCTTTCACACGCTCCATATCCGGTTTCAAAATCACATTGGAACAGGCCGTTAACATGTACAAGGAAACGAGGATCAGAAATAGTCTCAGCATTTATTTTGAAAACCCTTTATTGGTTCGCTATATATTGTGTACATCCTACTACTATCTATTAATCTTTCAAAAAACTTCTAGTCTTTGAGTTAAACAACTCTTTCATCAGAGCTTTGTAGAATGCACCGCTAATGTTTATAGCAAAGTTTTTGTGTTGTTGATCATGATAATTCAAGCCTGCTTTACCATAAACACCCGCATCAAAATAATCTTTACGGGTTAAGCCACTGATATTGATTGCCAGCAGTGTCGAACGATCATTATTCCGGCAAAAAAGTGGTGCACCGGAAGAACCATCTTTACTATCACAATCATGCACGACAACACCATCGCCGGAAGAACTCTTTCTTGAGCAACTATTATCCACTAATTTAGTCTCTGGTTTATCAAAGTGAAAGCCCGGCATTATTACCTCACCCGGACAATCAGATCTATTCGGGCTTATCTTAATATTTTCACACTCAGGCAGAGCGCGCTTACTTAAACGAAAAATAGACCAGTCGTGTTTATCCTTATCAATATTTTCTTCCAGTTCATAACCGGAACGAACAAGTGTCATCGTCTGCCACTCTAATCCTGTTGTTGGATTCAGGTTAAATCGAAAATCACCTCCGCCCCGTAATTCGCCTTTGCGCCAACCTTTTCTCGCAACAGTTTCCCAGTGTATTGCTGCGTGCCCGGCGGAAATCACAACATCGCAATTCTCACCGGTCAGCAAACCACTGACAAATTGCTCACCCTGGATACTAATCATGCCAGTCTGAGCTACTTCGGCACTTTGCCCGGCATTGTTTCCGACTTCCAGGCGATCATCCAGACCCATAACATAGGCAAAGGATACCGGCAGGCTTAGGCACAGGATGAGCAAGCAGATAAAACGTGTATGTTTGATGTTCATACCAGTATGAGTGTCGGACAGAGGAAATGTTTAATCAGGTTATAACAAAGTTTAGTTTGTAGAAACCGCGATTCTTTCAAGGCCAAGGTATTAGCTAATGAGCATAGAATATTAGTCCCTACCCTTGATAATTGCTTAAATAACAGACACTTATGCCTAGCAAGTATGTTTTCATCAACAACAAGCCTGAAGCTCTCACCCGGGTTCGAGTTCATGTGACTGTGAACAGGTAGCAAAGATAAGGGGAAAACCGTCTTAATGTCTGGAATTTTATGAGTTTTTCTGTAAGCTTTGCGCCCTTTCGAGGTATTGAGTTGAGACAATGAGTGAACGACAGCCGTTGGTAGCGGCGAACTGGAAGATGAACGGCAGCCTGGAAAGCATGAAGCCTCTGGTGAATGCTATTAAGGCAGGTCTGGACAAGGCTAAAGCTGAAGTTGCCATTTGCGCTCCTTATGTTTATTTACCGCAACTAAAGCAAGAGCTGGATGGCTCAGCCATACATACAGGTGCTCAAAACGTATCTGAACATGAAGCGGGCGCCTATACAGGTGAGATATCCACCAGCATGCTTAGCGACATTGGCTGTCACTATGTCATTGTTGGTCACTCAGAACGAAGAAATCTCTACGCTGAATCTGATGTATTGGTTGCGGAAAAATTTGCCCGGGTACAATCTGCAAATATGTTGCCTATATTATGTTTAGGTGAGCAACTAGACGAACGGGAAGCAGGTACCACTGAAACCGTGGTAGCACGGCAGCTGGATGCAGTGATTAGCAAGGTTGGTATCGCAGCGTTTGCACAAGCAGTGATTGCTTATGAGCCGGTTTGGGCAATAGGCACAGGCAAGACAGCGACAAAGGAACAGGCCCAGGAAGTACATGCATTTATTCGCCAGCGCCTGGCCCAGCAAGATAGTACAATAGCCGCTTCGATACGGCTTTTATACGGTGGCAGCGTCAAAGCAGATAACGCCAGCGATTTATTTTCAATGACAGATGTAGATGGTGGCCTGATTGGTGGCGCCTCTCTTATAGCAGAAGACTTTCTGGCCATCTGTCAGGCAACGAGGTAGGTAAAGTGGATTCATTACAAACAATATTATTGGTAGTACAGGTCCTGGTCGCAATCAGCCTTATCGGATTGATATTAATTCAACATGGTAAGGGTGCTGATGCCGGTGCAGCTTTTGGTAGTGGCGCGTCCTCAACTGTTTTCGGTTCACAGGGTTCAAGTAACTTTCTGACCAAGGCAACTGCTATATTGGCTTTTGTGTTCCTGGCAAACAGCCTGTCCCTCGCCTATATCGCCAGCAGACGTATGAACTCGGTAGAAAGCCTGATGCTTGCTCCTGCAGCAGTAGTTGAAGAAAGTCAGACCGAAACTACTACGACTGAAGGTACTATGCTGGAAACAAGAATTGAAGAAAGTATTCCTGAATCAATTGACAGCATGCCGGCTATTCCAGAATCCACTGAAGATATGCCAGTAATTCAAGAGTCAGACATACCCGAGCTTCCTGTAGAATAAGTTCAAACTTGCCGATGTGGTGGAATTGGTAGACACGCTATCTTGAGGGGGTAGTGCCTTAACGGCGTGCCGGTTCGACTCCGGCCATCGGCACCAATTTAATATTCAGCATCATCCAATTTCCATCAAATTACCAATATTATGAATATAGTCTTCTAGATACCTAAATCAGGCTTCTTGAAGACCAAATATTCTTTTCCGTCAGTAAACAATAAGGGGTAAACATACTTTGAAAACAAAATTGCTGTCAGCATTTTTTTCGATTCCATGTTTGATTTTCGCCATGGCGCTACCCCTTCATGCCCAGCCCCTGGAAGATGAAGCCTTTAATTGGCTAAAATCCTATATTGAGGTTGATACCATCAACCCTCCTGGTAACGAATCACGTGCGGTGGACTTCTACGCCAAAATTTTTGAACAGGAAGGGATTAAATTTCAGTCTGTTGAAAGTGCGCCGGGTCGGGGCAATATCTGGGCTCGACTTGAGGGCGGTGACAAACCAGCACTAATCTTTTTACAGCATACTGACGTAGTTCCGGCAAACGCAAAATACTGGTCTAGCGATCCTTTAACCAGCGTGATCAAAGACGGTTATCTTTGGGGGCGCGGCGCTCTCGACATGAAACAAACCGGTATTTCTCATCTAGCCTCATTTCTTAGTTTGCATCGCGCTGGTGTTGCTCTAAATCGTGACGTCATTTTCCTGGCTACGGCTGACGAAGAAGCAGGCGGTCACTTTGGTGTCGGGTGGCTGGTCAAAAACCATCCCGAGATTTTTAACGGCGCAGGTTTTGTAATTAATGAGGGGGGTCTTGGCACTATTCAGAAAGACGAACATATTTTCCAGGTCGAGGTCACACAAAAGGTTCCAGTCTGGATACGACTCGTGTCAATTGATAAACCCGGACATGGTTCTATGCCAAACGCTAGCAGTTCTGTGACACGAATTGTAGAAGCAATGAATCGAGTGCGGGAGAACCCCTTTCCACCACGAATAATTCCGGCAGTTAACTCGATGTTTGTGGCAAAAGGAAAGAATATAGACGATGAATGGGGGCTTGCCTTTGCAAATATGAAATCGGCCATCAAGAAGCCTGAATTCATGAAAAAACTACAACTTCACTCTCCTTCTTTACATGCTCTGACACGCGACACCTGTTCACTTACTCGAATGGGAGGTTCCAGTAAAATAAATGTCGTTCCTCCCGAAGCATGGGCTGAAATTGACTGCCGAATTCTACCTGACAGACCAGCAGAAAAATTCATTGCCGATGTGAAAAAATTATTAGAAGGAACTGGTGTTGAAGTTGAAATCATTATGGCATTTACACCGGCGGTATCTTCTACGAATAACGAGCTTTATAAAGCCATCGAAACTGTGACTGCCAATCGCTATCCGGGCTCACGTGTGATACCGACAGTAAGCACCGGATTTACAGATAGTCATTTTACTCGTGATTTAGGCATAGCTAGTTACGGCTTTGATCCAATTTTGGTACCTGTTAGTGAATTTTCACGTGTCCATGGCAATGACGAGCGCATCAATATTGCCGTCTTTAAACGAGGTATTGGTGATTTACTGGCAATAATAAAAACTGTGGTTCTCGACTAAAAACCAGGCACCGGCGCCAATTAATCTTTGTGAAATTACACAATAATCCTGCAGGCAATTATCCCTCAGCTTATTTCTGCATTCTTTCGCGATAGTCCCAGGTAAAAAAATTTTCCGGTGTTATTCTGATTGCCACTTCGCCTTCAACGCGACTCAATAAATATTTCGCAAGCCCTGATTCCCGCGTTTCCAGGTACTTGTCAATAAGTCTTTCCAGTAGCTCGTCAGCATTCTCAGTCTGCAGAGAAACCCGGCCCTGTCCACGTACCCCAAAATAAGGTGGATCATTGGGTGAGAGTTCAAAGGCACAGTTGGGATTATCAGCAAAGAGCTTGGCTATATTTGAGTTCTTTTGTGTCGCACACCAGATAACATCATCGACATACTCAAACCAGAGCGAACAAATGATCGGGTAACCGGAGCTCGCGATCCCGGATACACGAATCGGTGCATGGTAGGAACCAAGAAACTCTTTAACTGCCTCGTTTGAAAGCGTTGTAGTGTTAGTTTTAGAACTCATGTCATTAAAGTTAAATAGCTACTGAAGGAGACCCAATTGCTTTAGCTGGTAGTAAAAATTTGTTGGGCCAAAGTGCATCTTGATCTTCTGCAGTACCGGAAATAGGAAACCAGACATTAAAGACATAGCTGCTACGATCAAAGGTTTTCTCAGCCTTCGTAAATAATTCCATTTCTTCACTTATACGCGGTATTGAATCAAGTCGAGAAAAAATATTTTCACCATTAATT
>JABHFC010000032.1 GCA_018676275.1 Gammaproteobacteria bacterium
GTGTAACAACCCAGACAATATTCGGCGAGAGATTCCAATGGGCGGTCCGGATCATGACGAAAACCATAATCATAAACACCACCAACCTTGGCATAGGAGCTGGCCACGACTACTGCGCCTTCTTCGTAGAACATCTTCCAGAATTCGCGCATGTGTGTGTAGTTCGGTGGTCCTTCGGTAACGATACGATATTTTTCCTCTCCCATATCACCATCCGGTGTAATGGGCCCCTTGCCGGCGGCAACTCTGGCTTCTATTTCGCGACGCAAAGCGGCGTAATAGTTGACCGCTTCAGGTGTACCGCGGAAGGCCGAGAAAATCGGACCAACGTAATAGATGGCACCAAAATAGGAATCAATCGGAGAAGGTTTGTTCTTCGCTGACTCCAGTACCCATACCAGGTCATCTTCGGCCTTTGCCGACTGTCGCATGTAATCGCGCAGACGATCGATATCGAATTTGACCCCGCTTATTTTTTCTAGTTTTGGAATAACTTCTTCCTTCAGTTGTTTGACCACATAGTTGCGCATATTGTCGGTGATTTCGCCGTCACCCTGGTAGGGGACATGCAACATGACGGTTTCGCACTTGTATTCGTGCCGTAGTAGTTCAAACCATTTTAAAAATGTGAAACAACCGGTGTAGGACAACAGCAGCACATCAGGTGGGGGCAGAGGATCTCCTGTTGGAGCGAGATTTCCTTTTCGCATCATGCCTATATCTGATTTCACGTAAGTACATACATCTTCGGAATGACCATGTCTTTCCGCTTCCATGATGTAAGGTCCGGTTTTCTTACGCATACCACTTTGCAGTGAATTAATTTCCGGATAATTACCGGCCAGATCAAAACACATGAGCAATTCATTAATATTTCCCGGTACAAAGGTGTAGGCAACTTTTTGATTATTTGCGTTTGCACTGGCAAGTTTTTTAAAGTTACCAGCGATCATTTCCTTCTGCAGGAGCATTGAGTCATCTTTTTTCGCATCACGGGGATCGACTTTTGGTTTTCTTGCGGCTACTGCGTTCATGATTGGTCTCCCCATAGTTTGATTGAATCTGCGAAAGTTCCGGCCTGTTCTCTTATCGGTTGCATTTGACCTGAATTTTCCGAGTACTTGAAAGCGGTGTATGGAATATTTGCGGCGTTCAGTGCATCCTGCAGCATGGGTCTTTCCAGCAGGGCAGGGTCACAGAAACTGGGTGCTGCAAAGATGACACCTTCTGCAGCACTTTTTGTTACAGCTTCAACCAGGTATTTACCTTTTTCTTCTTCTTCCGGTTCATACGTTGCCGAAGTCTTAAGCGAGTGATTAAGGAAAGAGTGACTCAGGTTTGCGATGGGATCACCATCAATAGGAATATCAACGGTTGGCCAGCGATTTATCATCATGAAGTCATCATCGACTACATAACAACCTGACATTTCCAGTGATTTGATCAGGTTTAAAGGTGGTTGCTCACAAAACATGCCGCTGACAACAATACGGCAGTTATCTTTCTTCGGGCGCTCGTTCTCTGCAACGGCTCCCATGTAATCCACAAGCATCTGGCTGTGTTCTTCCACCGGCATCAACATACTTGCACGCATCAACAAGTACGCTTCTGCAGCAGGGATATTCCAGGGCTGTTCCGCACGCATGGCATAGAGTTTATAAACCAGATTACGGTTTTCATTGTAAACAGCAATCGAGTTGCGAATTGCATCGTCACTTATTTCATGGCCAGCAATTTTTTCCATTGCTTTTCTAAGTTCCTGCAATTCGTTGACATAAAATTCGCCACCAATGTCCTTGTTGTAGTTTTGTGGCATATCGTAATAATGTGCGTAGAAACCGGGTTTGATCATTTGCAGCATGCCGGAAAGGTTACGTATCACATCGCAGATACTGGGGAATAACATACCATCGACAAAATCCAGACGACCAGTTAGTACCAGTTCGATTGTTGAGCGGGGAATGCGACATATATAACTCTGGTAGTAAGCATCACCCTGGATAACTTCAAGTTGGTCACCACCACCGAGTACACCGAGAGGTAACATATTACCTGCGTGAATTATTTCCCGAGGAACATAGATCGGCATAAATCCAATGACCTTGCGTTCAGGATCGGCATCTTTCCATTCACGTGCATAGGTAAAATTCAGATCGTCAAACAATCCCTGACATCTTTGAATAATTGTATCTACTGTAGACATGGTTATTGCTACTCCTGTTTATATAAGGGAGAGATAATCCGCTTATTGTTATGAGGCAGATTTACTTCTTGTTATCGGCATCAGGCTATCGGTCAGCTCCTCTGTCCAGGGTGTGCCAGCAGCCAGTGCACGCCGAAGATCAACGAAATCAATTTCTCTATCTTTGCCTGCCGGTTCATTGAAGGCTCTGAAACCTGCGCGGGCTTCAGTCATCATGTTCAAGGCAAGCCATGCTCTCGAATTTTCCTTGTTATTTGTCCAGGCATTAAGTTTTGGTTTACGTAATTCTTCCAGTGTCTTGGTCATACAATCGGGGAAGGTATAAACAAATTTATTGCAGAAAGTTTCGATGGTTTCATCGAGTAAACTTAAGTCGACTACACCTTTACCCATAGTTTCTTTTCCTTCTGCCAGGTATTCACCCTTAAGAGATTCTCCAAGTATCATGCGACCGTATTCATCTACCAGGTTTTGTGTGTCGACCAGCGGGTTGGCAACAAAGTTGCCATCAATCTTGAGAGCAGGAACAATGTCAGCGAGCATGCCCATGCGATAGGCTTTGTGAGCTGACCATGATTCACAGAGTGTGCCGGAAACCATGGCTTGTTCTGCGCCGATCATTAAAGGTAGAAAATCTGTTGCGCCACCGATAGGAGCAGATCCATGTTTCGGTCCGGCCTGTCCGAAGCGGGCGAGATCATGGCTAATAGAAAAATCGCAGGCCATTCCAATCTCCTGTCCACCACCAATACGCATACCGTTAACCCGGCATATAACCGGTTTGTCACAACCGAGAATTGCAGAAACCATGTCGTTGAACAAACGCATGTACTGCCGGTATTCCTGGGGGTTGCCCGCATAGTATTCAGCGTATTCTTTTGTATTGCCGCCGGTACAAAAAGCCTTGTCACCACTGCCGGTAAAAATTACGGTCACAACATCACGTTCATTGCTAGCGCGATTGAATGACAGGATCACGTCCTTAACCATTTGCGTTGTATAAGAATTGTATTGCTTCGGGTTGTTCAGGGTGATCCAGGCGTGATACAGACCATCAATAGGTTCGCCAGCAGGTGTGCGTGCTGGTTTAAGCTCATAGAGAACGTGGTCTTCGCCGGATGCATCGGCTAGTTTATGGTCGACTAAAGCTTGCCCTGTCTGCGTTTCTTTATTCATGGTTTTACTCTCATTACGTAGTAGTTAACAAGGTCAAAATGCACATCAATGAAACGAATTATTCATGTAGATAAAGTGGATTAAATCTTTCATTGACATATTGAGGTATTAGAATACTATAATAGAACAATTAATCAAGCAATGATAATTAGCTGTCTTCAGTGTCCTTGTAAATGAGTACAAATCGATTAACTTGCTGATACTTAAGTCATTGTTCTTAATGTAATAATTAGTTGGCCAGAGAAGATGAAATCAGATATGACTAACAAAGAAACATTATCCATTGCCGTTACCGGCAGTGGTGGTGCCGGCGCTTTGACAGCTGGCAATCTCTTGCTCGAGGTAAGTGCAAA
>JABHFC010000276.1 GCA_018676275.1 Gammaproteobacteria bacterium
CTCAATAAACCACCACTCACACCAAATGCCGTACAACCATCCAGACCGTCAAATCCAGGCCCAAACCCGGTTATTACTGGCAATGCCACTCCAGTGGCCGGATTGGGGCCAGAATCGCAAAAACCGGTAATATCAAAATCTTTTTTATCTTCTGTATATCTAACACCGGCAGTTACCGATAATGCGTCGGTCAGCTCATAATCGACTTGTCCAAATAGCGCCCATGATTTCGTATCCTGCTTAAAATTACTGCCCGGTAGTGCGGTAATATTGGCAAAAGCGACGAAATCCGGAAAAAAGAAGGCGCTTAAATAATCACCAGAGAGATCCAGGTAATATGCACCTGCTACCCAGTTTGTTCGATCTGTTGAACCGTTTAAACGTATTTCCTGACCAAAGGTCTGGGCATCCTGATCGGAGAAGAACTCACCTTGACGAAAAGGACTTCCGTCAGAATCCTCAAAATAAAACTTCTTGTTGTCCTGGTAATTGGTTATCGAAGTCAAGGTGAGATCATCGTTGATCTCATAAGTAAGAGTGCCAGTCACACCATAACTTTCTTTGTCCAGACTACCACCCGGAGAAACCGAAGCTTTATGTGGATCGGAGTTGGGCACGAAACCGTTGTAATCGGCAGTATCTCCACCAAAAAACGTAGGTGTGTAAGTGCCGCCATTGATATCATCAACCGTACTGTACGTAAAAGAAATATGACCTGAGAGCCGATCACTGAAATCGGTTTGTAATTGAGCTCTAATGCTCATGTCATCCTGTTCGCGCAAGTCCGGTCCAATATCATTTTCAATAAAACCATCTGCACTGTGTTTCAAAAATGAAAGGCGTCCCTGTGTAGAGTTTCCTAATGGTCCGCTAACGGCACCTTCGAATCGGATACTGTCATATTCGGCAAACTCAATATCCCCATATGCTTCAAACTCTTCCGTCGGCTTACGGTTAAGTATATGCACCAGACCGCCCGTGGCATTTCTACCAAACAAAGTACCCTGTGGCCCCTTTAGTGTTTCAATTCTCTCCATATCAAATAATTGAACAGCCGCCGCGCCAGTGTTAGCGATATAGGCACCGTCCACATACACCACCGTAGGCGCCTCATGTTGGTCACCAAAATCAGCCTGACCGAGACCTCGTACTACAAAAAATGAAACAGAGGAGTCGCCGTTAAACGAAGTAGCAGTCAGACCGGGGGTTTGTGCCGCAACATCTTCTGTTGACTCCCACCCAAGGGCATCTGTTTGATCTCCGGAAAATGCAGTGACCGCTATACCCACATCCTGAAGATTTTGTTCACGTTTCTGTGCTGTAACAACTACCTCTTCCAAAACGCCCGCCGCATTTACGGAATGACATAGCACGCAAGATAAAATCACTCCAATTAATCGTTTAAAATTCAGGTTAATCATATACACCCCTCCACTAATGTTGAAATTGTTTAGCATTATTTAAATTATCCGTCGTATGACGGTACTTTGCAACAACAAGTTTCATTTATAGAACTAATAATTCCTCTTATGAATTATTAATATTCAACTGTTGTTTTTTTATAACAAAAAATAATAATAATATATAGTAATATCAATTAGTTAAAGAATGTTAAAAATATTTTTTATGAAATTGTAAGATAAATAATCTTTTCTCATTTAATTACGTCGTATGACGGCATATATAATACATAATTTGTTTTACCAATAAACAAAGCAGTTATTTGGAAATAGACTTCACCTGTTCAAAACTAATGTAATCGACGCAGAACTGAAACACAGTTTGTGACACCTGAACCCCCAATATTTACAGTCATTGCAAGTTCAGGATTGCCTTTAGCCTCTACGCCGATGGGCGAACCGATCAACTGTTTATACGCTAGGGCATGCATAGAGGCACCAGTCGCTCCAACAGGATGCCCCTTTGCTTTAAGGCCGCCTGATAGATTTATCGGACAGCCCCCATCAGGATCATATTTACTTTCCATAAAGTCGTAACCTGCCTGGCCTGGTTTTGACAATCCCATAGCCTCGATACAAAGCATTTCATTTATAGTGAAACAATCGTGTACCTCAGCAAAATTCAAATCCTCAATTTCTATTCCTGCTTCAGAACATGCTTGATTAACAGCATATTTTGCGCCTCCCAGTTCAGCCAAATTCTTCCTGCGTTCTTTAATCATCATTCGTTCGGTAGCGTGGCCTATACCCGCTAACTCAACAACGTGTTTGAATTCAGTTTTAGCCCCCTCCGTCGGCGTTAAAACTACGGCAGCTGCTCCATCAGTAATCAAAGAACAATCATGTAACCTGAGTGGCGGAGCAACGAGTGGGTTTCCACCTTTGCCTAATTCAGGCAAATTCAGGATCGCTTCTGCTGTCAGCAACTGGTTTTTATCGGGAAGACTGCCAGGCCCAAAATGCGCCAGCGGATTTTGAATCCCATTACGATAATTCAAGGCAGTAATATGGGCCAACATATTTCTTAGCTGCTCATTGTCGATGTGATATTTTGCCTGATAGGCCTGAGCCAACTCAGCGAACAAACCAGGAAAGGTCATACCCTTGGCACCCTCATCAGGCCAATAGGAACAACAGGCTAACGCATGGGTCACCTCAGCAGTGTTGAGTAAACTCATTTTTTCCGCACCAATGGCCAGGACATGCTTAAACCTGCCACTGGCTACCGCATAGGCTGCGTTATAAATAGCTAATGATGAAGTTGCGCAGGCTCCTTCTACACGAGTGGTTGGTTTGTAAAGTAGACCTTGTGGATCTATTTCCAATGATAATGGAGCAACATGTTCCTGGTTCAAAAAAAGAGAAGGGGAGCATGAGCCCACCCAGATGGCTTCGATATCTGCTGGTTCAAGACCTGCGTCGCTAATTGCACCTGCACCCGCCTCTACCAACAATTCATAAAAGGAATTCAGGTCTTCCTGCTCTCCGGATTCCTTGTCACGCTTAACGAAAGAACCGAATCGAGTATTGTATGCACCTACTATACTAACCTTCACCAGGCATCCTTATCGTTTAAATAAGCGACTATTGAAATATGTAATATGACCACTATCAGCGATTATATTTTTCGCCTGGCCTTGTCCCAAAATATATTTCGAATTTCCTTTTTCAAAACTTTACCCACTGGACTACGAGGTAACTCATCCCAAAATAATATTTGTTTCGGCGCCTTCACACTACCAAACTTGTCTTTGCAAAAGCTTATTATCTCCTGTTCATCGTGTTTTTCATTTTTATTCTTTAGCTCTACGACAGCGGTTACTTTCTCTCCCCACTTGTCATCAGGAACACCGATTACTGCGCAATCCTTAATAGCAGAATGCCCCCAGAGTAATTGTTCGATTTCACCAGGATAAATATTAAAGCCACCTGAGATAATCATGTCGTGTTTGCGATCGACGATCGACAGGTAATTCTCGTCATCCAAGACACCAATGTCCCCGGTTCGTTGCCAGCCATTTACACGAATCGCGTCTGTTGCTTCCGGGTTCTTGTAATAACAACGCATCAAAAGATCACCCTTAACAGCAATTTCACCTTCTTTACCTGCAGGAAGGACATTGCCTTCATCATCGAGGACTGCCAGCTTAACTTGAGGTGGGGCTGTTCCACAGGAACGCAACCTTGAAAAGTTGCCACTCTCCAGGGCATCGACATGATCTTGTACGGACATCACAGTACAAAGCATCGGTGCTTCAACCTGTCCGTAAGTCTGTATCATCACTGGACCAAAAATAGCCATCGCCTCTTTAAGTTTTTCCGCCGACATTGGTGCTGCCGCATACCAGAAATAACGCAAGCTGGAATAATCGTGATCTCGTACACCTTCATAAGCCAGCAACATATAAATTGCAGTCGGCGGCAAAAACAGGTGAGTAATTCGATGCGATTCGATGGCTGAGAGTAATTTATCTGGGACCATACCGTTCATAACAAGGATAGAGGCCCCCTGTAGCATGGTTGCAAAAGATGAAACGCCGGCCGCATGAGTCATCGGCGCACAAACCAGGTAGCATGCGGGAATATCAGTCTTCGGCATCTGCTCAATTTGAATGGTAGCCATGGTTTGCCAGGTGAGGCCTGCCCACTCGCCTAACTTGGAATCACCAGTGGTTCCGCCGGTAGCTAATAAGGATACCAACGGTTGTTCATCCCCTGACTGCCCCTCATCATCTTCATTAACTGCAAAATCATTTTGGACTCTGGCTAATGATTGAATATCAAGACCACCAACTTGGTGAGCGTTAAAATTTATCCGTTTTACATCAGGAAAGTGCTGTTCCAGTTCTGGAACAGACGCCAAAATACTGTCATCCACAAATAGCATTGCAGTATTTGATTTTTTAAGCAGTTTTAAATTTGCCTCGAGGGTATTCCTGGCATTCAGTGGTAACCAAACAGCTCCCACTCGTGAAATAGCAAAGATACAACAATAAGCTGCGACAGAATTAGGGGCATAGGTTGCAACAACGTCTTTCGGCTTGACACCTTTACCTGTTAAAAGCTCAGCAAGGGCCAGAGAAACATTCACCATATCCTGGTAACTCAAGGACAAATCATTATCCAGATCAATAAACCTGGCTTCATCATTGGTGAGAGCCGGACTCTGATCCAGGAAATCAACGAGTTTCATTACATATACTCCGGTAGGTCTTACCCTGGAATCATTTCCTGAGACTTGAAAGCGTATCCAGAACCAATTCTGGTTGTGTGCCTGCTGGAATGGTTAAATAATAAAAGCCTTCTTCATGTTTTGGTATGGAATTTACATTGCCTTCATCCCAAAGCAACTGACTAATATCCATACCTCTAGCGCTCGCAGTCACAGCACACCGGCTCGGCACAATAGAAAAATCAATATCGTTTGGTACATCAAAACCATCATCGATGAACGGTAAATGTATACCAACCGACCATCGATAATGCTTTGCCACATTGAACACCGGTTGGTACCAGGAAAGTTCTTCTGCATTCGTTGGTATCAAGTCTGAGTCTTCCATCAACAATACTCCTGACAGATCCGTATCACTGTAGTACCTCAGATAATCTGCAACATACATGGATGCCGTATCTATATGTGATTCTTCCGGCGTAACATCGACTCCATTCGCAGACTTATGCGCCTTTGCAACGAGGGAACGCGGTGAAGGCATAACCAATATAATAGGCACGGAGCCACCATAATTGCTGCTCATGGCAGTAATTACCTCGGCCAACAATTCCCTTGGAGCAAAGGCCTCGAGCATGGTTTTCAATGCAACAGTGATGCGTTTCTTGCCCGCCATTGATGGGATTGCGTCTTCATCTTCCTGCATCCATTGCTGGAAAAGATCCCACACATTCAGAACAACAACGTCCGCATTAACCAGGCCATGTGCCTGCCCATAGAAGGACATGTATGTCGCCGGTGTTGTCCAAGGGTTATCACCCTCTGCCAGTAGTAGTTTCCTGGCATAGGTATTGAAATCAATCCAGAACCGAGGGGAACCCTCTACGGATGACAGATGTTTAAGAATATCGACAGCCATTATTACTTTCTGTTATCACGCGGCGGTATACCTGCTTCTTTTCGTACAGACTCTAGTTCGGCCTCCAGTTTTACGTTTTCAACATCTTTTGGATGAGCAAAATAAATAGGACCGGGGTTTTGAGGATCACGTTTATCATCATTGCTTCCCGCATAGACTACGCTCATATCACTATTCCACGAACCATAGAACGGAATATCCTTTGGCGGTTCTGATTTCACATGCTTCTTAACAAACTCGGCATAAGGAAGCCCCTGTCTTTTACGTTGCTCTCTATAGTCAGCACGGAGTTTATCAGTTGCCTTTTCATCAATAATCAATGTTTCATCGTCGAATGCGACGTGGTATAGCTTCCTGGCCCAATCTGGTGTGATCAAATTCTCTTCTATATCTTTAATGACCAGGAAAGGGTCACGTTCCAATGGATCACCGTAACCACCGCCAGAGCCCTGAGAAATCATATATAACTCACCACGGTTTGAGATTGAAAAACCTAAGCCCATATGATGAGTTGTATATTTTGCATCCTCATAGGGTTGTTCGTTCATGGTTTCTTCTATTGAGTGCTTGAATTTTTCAGGCTCTTTTAGCATCACATCATAGACATCGACGTCTTCGACTTTGCATAATGGATAAGTACCACAGGCATAACCACCAAACAGACCTTGTATCGATGGTGCTTTTGAACCAACACAAGTTGTCATAAAGCCCCACATGTCACTGTCCTTGGTGGCAACAATCTGGGTATAACCCATACCACCCCGGTATTTACCCGGTGCTTGTGTATTGCGTGTCATCTTCTTTGAAACTAATTGTAAAAAAGGAACATCTTCCTCATTCATTTCCTGCTCGCCAATATCAGCCATCGCTGCAAAGATTGGTGCAAGACTATGTTCACCATCCATGTCCATGCGTGCACCGCCTCCCATACCATTTAAGTCGGCACAAAGATTACCTAACATTTCACCATGTTGGCTCACACCACCCCAAATAAAAGTGCTGATCATGTTATACCAGGGTGCAATCACACGCGTATATTTAACCGGTACGCTATAAAGAAATTTTGCCACGGCTTGTTGGGCAACAGCGAATGAAAGAAAAATTGCCATCAAGCTCTGTGAGTTCGGAGCATCAACACTGGCATTAACCACCGAACAAGGGGGTGTAATAAATTCAATCGGTGCAAAACAGGCTTGCCCCCGAGGCATGTCTGGCCAGATATGATTTAAAAACACCTGGGAAACCATACCTTTCGCGCCGGGCAGTGCTGTATTAATTGCCCGATTTGAAATTTCGGGACTCGAACCGGTAAAATCAAAGATCAGACGATTGCCTTTTTTGGTCAGGGTACAATTAACTTTGATTAACGCATTCTCGCGTAAAGTACCATCCATGGTGCCATAGGTTCGCACTGTCATATCAGGCCACTCGGTAATACGTCGACGCACTTCAGTCATGACGTTATCATTGGTACTACGTAAACAAGCAGTTATAGCACCGGGGCCATCTGTAGACAGTATTTCATTAATCCGTTTTTCAAGGCGCATACAAGCATAAAGTTTTACCTTCATATCCTCGTATTGCAATTTTGGCTCACGTACTGAGTTTTGCAAAAAGGTTAAAATATCTTTTTTTATCTCGTAATTCTCTACTACCCTGAAAGGTGACATTTTCAGACCTTCGTCAAAAGGTGATTCTGCCATGGAGGGCATGCCACCTGGCTCTATCGCACCGTTTTCACCCTCATGAACAGTAGATGCCACCCAGCAAACCAATTTTCCTTCATGGAAAATTGGCATGATCATACTCTGATCTGTGTTATGGATATTACCGTAACGAGAGTCGTTATGAATAAAACCATCGCCTTGTCGCACACCAACTGTAGGTTCATTTATCCAGTTTTTAATAATAAATTTTATTGGATGATGCACAAGCACAGAAAAAACCAGTACGCCACCAGCACTGCCGATGGTTAAGTCACCGGAAGCAGAATAGATACCGGTGATAACATCACCCCATTTTGCACCAGGTGCCGCGCCCATTTGTTCGAGCATTTCATAACTTTCGTCACAAGCGGATTGCATACGATCTCGAATCGAAGCCATCTGATGTGAGTCAGTGTATTTTTCCAGACATTCTACTTCGTGGTCTGTGATCGGCATGATGTCATGCGATTGCATAATTTCTGGATCAGGTCCGAGAAACAAGGTGGTTTCCTTCAGAAATTTTGCAATCAGTTCCTGATCTTCAAGAACTGCTTCAGCATTGACTTTATTATTCATAATGAGTTTACCTTTTTAATTCTTTGTGTCTTCACGCAGGAACCAGACAGCACCCTGTTCGGCTGATACGTACTTCCAGCCTTTCTCGATCAAGTAAGTTGTAACTTCTGATGCTACAATACCAGGACCAGCAATTTCAGTTCCCGCTGGAATATCGTTTTTATTCCATACTGGTGTTTCGACAGGTTTGCTACTACCTGGGAAAACGCAGGCGCGTGTTACTGCGGGTTTTGGCGGTTTTTGGCGCTTGTCCTCAGCAACAGGTTTTATGTGTTTGAAGTGAACCGTTTCGTGCTCAATATAAGAGGCCACACGAATAGTATTAATCCGGATACCTGCTTCTGGTGCCTGACTACCTTCGCCAAAACGCTTACCATAGTCAGTAGAAAATTGATCCAGAATATTCAGTACATCTATTGCAGATTCAAGCGTATGTTTTGGAATCACTACAGTAGTTTGCACCAACTGATTCCCGTAACGCATATCTAGTTCAAGCGAATGTAAAATATCATCTGCTGCAACACCTTGCCTTAACAGGTCTGCTTTACCACGCTCACTCAGATCAGCAACAAGTCCATTAAAACGGGAGTAATTATCAAATACATGACGGGAATTTGAATCATACAAAACCAGGTACAAAGATGTTTCATGAATGTGCATCTGATGCATATTACCTGCACCCACTGCAGAAAATACCGAGCTCATGGGTGTCGCCAGAATCTTATTGATGTTCAAATGATTCGCAATACCGCAACAGTGCAGCGGGCCATTACCGCCATAAGCCAACATAGTGAAATCCTCCGGGTCATAGCCTCTTGCCCGTAACTCAGTGTTCACCCCATTTGCCATATTGCTATCGACTTTTTCCTTGATCATTAAAGCGGCTTCTACCGTTTCAACATCAAGGTCATCACAAAGTGCTTCTTCTATTGCAAAGGTGGAACGTTTTGGATTCAGTGGAATATCACCGCCGGCATAATTTTCAGGATCGAGGTATCCAAGGACGAGATCGGCGTCAGTAACGGTAGGATTCATGCCACCACGGTCATAACAGGCTGGACCTGGATCAGACCCGGCACTTTTGGGCCCTACTGCAACAGTTTCGTACATACGATCATAAGAAGCGATTGAGCCACCACCAGCACCGAGTGTGACAAGATGGACCATTGGTACAGAGACTAGCCAGCGATCGATAACAGGATTAAAGTCATAGTGTTTAATTCCGCCCTCAACTACGATTCCAATATCATAACTGGTGCCACCCATATCGGTCGCTACAACACTCCCAAGATCGGCTTCTTTTGCTAAATGCTCAGCCGCACTAATGCCTGAAACCGGACCAGAGTGAATCGTTTGTAACGCATCTGTTGAATTTAACTGTGCCATACCACCTGAGTTGTGTATGACCAACATGGGTTTCGCATAAGAATGCGCACGCAGGTTCTGCTCCAACTGTGTCATTGCGTAATACATGGTTGAATGCAAATAGCCATCGACAATTGCCGAGGAGGCTCGAACATATTCACCCTTTCGGCCTGCCACTCGATGCGATAAGATGACAGGAATAGCACCTAATAAATGAGAGGGGTATTCTTCTAAAAGAATTTGTTCTACTCGTTTTTCATGCTCAGGGTTGACCACTGAATTAACAAAACAGATGACGATGATCTGTGCCCCTTTGTCAGCCAATTTCCTAATCTTATGCCTGACGTCATTCTCGTCAAGCGGCATAACCAGCTTGCCTTCAAAGTCTAAACGTTCACGTACGCCTTCAATCATATGCGGCAACACCAGCGGCGCAGGTCGTTGAGCATCTGGCATATTGTTTTTACCCAATATATCCAGACCTTCGCCGTAACCACGTCCACGACTTAATACCACGGTTGATTCAAAACCGGCTGTTACTAACATACCAATACGAGGTCCATTATGCTCTATCAAGGCATTGGTACCCAAAGTTGTTGCGTAACGAACAGAGTCAACTTCAGAAAGAATATCTTCCATCGTGATATTCAATTCATGATAAGCCTTTTCAATGGCCTCGTTAAAGCCCAGAGCGAGGTTTTGATGCGTTGTCAACGCTTTGGTTTCAATATACTTGTTATCCCAAACCAAAAAACAATCGGTGAAAGTACCTCCGATATCTACTGATATTCGTTTCATAATCTACTTTCCTGTAACTTTAGTAGTTATATTTATTGTTCAAAATATATGACTAGAATTAGTGGTTGTGCTGATGACGTTCAGTTTTCACATTAGGTCCAACCGACGCCTCCGTTAATTCTTCTCTGTGGCTCCACTGTTCTTTCAGTGCATCCACATCAACTTCCATATCATAAAGTGGTTCGTGTCCCGGCATGGCATACTCAACTTCAACCTGGGTACCACAATCAGGACAATAAAATTCGAGAATATTGACCCAGTCCTTGTCCGGGCAAAAAGTAAAACGATATTTTTCCGGATCAATTACGTGAGGATGAATATCAGCAGGATCACGGTTATACACCAGGAGTCCTTCCTTGTAGTTACCCCGTGCTGAACCAATGACATGATCACAAACACGACATTCCCAGTTTTCTGCATCTAAATCGATACGAAGATACTCGGTCATTAAAACCTTCATTATTTAACCCCCTTAGTCAGGCAGATATCACCTGAATCAGTCACAACAAACTTCCAACCTTCACGCACCAAACATGTAAAGAACTCTTCTTCAATCACAGCTGGACCTGCCGCATGCGCGCCAGCTTTCATTTCATTCACGCTATAAACGGACAGGTCATGGCTCTTCAAATCACGACCAACAATCGCCCGCATACCTGAAGCAGTTGCAGCCTTACCTTTGCTGGTTTTAACCTGCTTATCATCATCCGTCTTTAAACGCTTGCTTGCCCTCACTTCCAGCGTTATTGAATCCGCTTTTTCCAACCCTTTCAGCAGTGCTAGATTGCCATTTAATGGGTAAATTGTTTCTTTAGAATCTGACTCGCTAACCAATTCTGCACTGATCTCAAAATCACCTTTAGCATAACCCTCGGCAAACATATCGCGCTCTGCACGTGCAATAAGGTCTGAATATGCTGATTTAAGTGAATCTAGGTTTCTGTCAGACAACACAACTGCATAACTCTGACCAATATCACAAGAGCCAATACCAAAAGCACTGAATACAGCCGCCATCTTTGGAACATAGACAGTATTGATGCCTGCTAACTCAGCAACACCACATGCGTTCATCGGGCCCGCACCACCGAATGCCAGTAGTACGGTGTCTTGCGTGACATCACCAAAACCTTTCAATCCATCAGCAATTTTTTGTTCATAAGACGCAACTAGCTTATGCAGTGCCTCATCAACTGATATGCCCAGTGGCGATGCAATACTTTCATCGATTGCCGCACGACCACGATCTATATCAAGCTTCAATCCACCACCAAAATAAGTCGATGGATCAAGTAATCCTAATAGTAAATTCACATCTGTAATTGTTGAACTCTTACCACCACGACCAAAACTGGCTGGGCCAGGAACGGCGCCAACACTTTCAGGGCCTACCTGAATCGTACCGTCCTTAACTGATAACACTGAACTACCACCAACACCCTCGCTATGTATGTCACACAAACCAAAAGAAATCGGTACACCTTCGACTTTTCCACGTCGTTCTTCATTCAATATTTGATCAACCAGATGACCAATGTCGGTTGTCGTCCCACCCACGTCCATGGTCATTACGTTTGAGAGACTATATTGCTTACTGAAATTCTTAACGCCTTCCATTCCGCCGCGTGGACCAGAGCTATAAGTTTTTAGCGCAATTGTTTTCGCAACTCGTGAGGCATTGCCATCGTTACGAAAAATAAGTAATGGGTTTTTTGTGCGATATTCCCGGAGTCTGTTTTCAGCATTGTATAAAAAGCTTTCCATAGCAGGATGCAAAAATGAATTTGTTAGTGCTGTCCATGCACGTCTATCAGCCGATATGTCATCAACTAATTCACTGGCAAACAGCATTGGTACGGCTCCCAACAAATGGCGAGGATAAGTATCAAGTGCAATAGCTTTGAATAGAGATTCGAATTTGCTGGAATCACCTGTATCAAAACAGACGACTATACGATTAGCTCCACTTGATGTAAGACCAGTGATAACCGTCGCTGTCTCTGCTGCTTTATCGGCATCATTCAGGTCATCAAGGTTAATTTCAGCAATCCGTTCACCAACAAGGAAATCGAAAAGTTCTTCATCATGAACTCGCATACGCTTAATCAACTCAGAATTATCGCTGTTCACAATCAATCCAAGTTTTGGCCCCTTACGCTCTACAATAGCATTGGTTCCTTGAGTAGTTGAATAACGAATATGGTCAACTTCAGCCAGCAACTTGGCAACATCTTCTTTGCCATAGACCACTTCCGATACGGCGCGCAGTCCATCAAAAAAACACTTACTTAGATCATAAGGTGTCGTTAGTGTTTTCGTCTTATAGAATATGTTTTCTCTTAATACACAGATATCTGTCAACGTGCCACCGTTGTCGATGTTTACCAACGTTCCCATATTTAATTACCTTAAATTTTTAACTTTGACTAATTTGAAGTCGAAAACCAGAACTGGAAGATAAAACGCGAGAATTGTTGCGTATTGAACATAAGCAACTTTATTTGGAACAAAATTGGTATTTTTTGATTTACTCTATTTTTCAGTAGATTTGCGGAATGCTTTGGGTGTGGTATTTAAAAATCTTTGAAAATGACGTGTCATATGAGATTGATCAGAATAACCAGTACGTAGGGCGATATCTTTTATCGGAAAATCTGTCCTCCGCAGAAGCTCCTGTGCCCTTTCAATTCGCCGTTGGCAGATGTAGACATGGGGAGGACAGCCAAATCGTGTTTTAAACAGTTTTATGAAATAGTGGACTCCCACACCATTTATCTTCGCCAATTGCTCCAGGGTAAGAGATTGATCCAGGTTTTCTTCAATAAACTCCTGTGTTCGACGTGCTTGTACAATTGAAAGGCAGCGAGTTTTATTATTAACTTCATTGAAAGAAATAGTCGAATATTTGCGAAGTATATGTATACACATTTGACGAGCAATTGTGTCAACTAATATTTCACCTCCTACTTGCTCATTTGTGACTTCATTAGCAATTGCGACAGCCCCATTAAATAGCACTGGATCAGATATCTTTAATACATCTTCAAAATGTACATCAATAATTTCCCGATCAAAAACATCTCTACAAACTTGATCAACCAGTTCAAGACCTAAATAGACATGAAAAACGTCAATCTCTTCTTGCCAGGCCCAATGTGATTCCCACGCGCGCGTGAGTAGAGATACATCTCCTGGAACGAGCTCTTTGTGAGTCCATTTCCCATCTATCTCACGATCCATGCTGGTAGCTCCACGGTTGTAAGCGACTATCATGAAGTCCTGTAATGGCGGTACTTCAACATCTGAGGGTTGGTATCTATAGGCACGTAACTTGGTGCCTCCCCATTGAAAATCATCACTTCCGAGCAATACCTGTCCCGGAACCCATTTAGGAAGTTCTTCAACCGCTATACACTTCAATGCCATAGAGCCCCCCGTCCAGATAGATAGTTCAGAGCTTTCAGTTTCTCATACTAAAAAAATAAACATCATTGAAACTTAAGTAATTCAAAGTTATTATCCGTCGTGTGACGGTTTTTATCAACAAAGAATTATCTTATGGAAATAGTATTTACTAACCATAATAATACTTAAAATTATATGTTGTTTTTTGCTGGCTATTACCTATATCTTTCAATTGGTTATTCAACTTTTAGGCTGTTTTTTTGAGTTTCAACTCAGCAGTATAATATTTAATATTACGTCATATGACGGTATTTATTAGACCTGCTAATTGAAATTCTTATAGATTCAGGAGTTATCAGGAATGAAATTAGTAATTAGTTATTCAAAAGTTTTTTTGTTTACCACGATCTTTTTATCCTCAGTAACACCTGGTTCTCTATTAGCCGCAGATAAAAAGCCACTTTCTTCTGCAAGCGAGCAAAGACTTTTGTCCGCTGAAAATGAACCCGAAAACTGGATGATGTATGGTCGTACATATAAGGAACAAAGATATAGTCCACTACAGCAGATCAATGACAAAAATGTCAGTAAACTAAATCTGGAATGGTATGCGGATATTCCCAGTATCAATGGTTTCTCATCCACACCTCTTGTTATCGACGGAACAATATACCTGACGGGCTCCTTCGCTAATGTTTTCGCAATCGATACCCGCGAAGGTAATGTTAAATGGCATTACAATCCCGGTGTGAGCCCCGACGGCAGCCTTGCTTCAGCTTGGGCTTCAAGAATTAACCGTGGCGTCGCATTTTGGGAAGACAAACTTTACCTGGCAACAGGAGATTGCCGATTGATCGCCCTTGACGCAAAGTCAGGTAGGGAGATCTGGGTAAATGAGGCCTGTGATTCAAGTAAACAATATTCCATGAACGGTGCCCCCCGCGTCGCAAATGGTAAAGTCTATATTGGAAATAGTCTTTCTGATTTAGGTGCACGTGGGTTTATTGCCGCCTACGACGCCAAAACGGGTAAGCGTGTTTGGCAATTCTGGACTGTACCGAATCATCCCAGTTTAGGAAAATACGAAAACAAAGCCATGGCCATGGCTGGTCTTACCTGGACAGGTGGTGGCGCCAAATATGGCGGTGCCGCAGTTTGGGAATCCATCGTTTATGACGCCGAATTTAATTCTATACTTTTTGGTACTGATTCTGCTGCGCCGCTAAATGCGGAGGAGCGCAATCCAGATGGTGGTGATAACCTGTTCACCAATTCCATTGTCGCTGTTGATGCTGATAGCGGTGAATACAAGTGGCATTATCAGGCTGTCCCTAATGACGCCTGGGACTACAACAGCAACATGCCCATCATTCTCGCTGATCTCGAGATTGAAGGACGTATGCGAAAAGTAGCCATGCATGCACCAAAAAATGGTTTCTTTTTTCTTATTGACAGAACAAACGGTGAATTTATTTCCGCCAATAATTTCGTACCTGTCAATTGGGCCAGTCATTACGACAGTAAAACCGGTAGACCGGTGGAACTGCCCGGGGCTCGGTTTTACCAAAACAACGATGGCCAGGCATTAATATATCCAGGCATTCTCGGCGCACATAACTGGCATTCAATGAGTTATAACCCTGAAACGGGCCTGGTTTATTTTGGCGCAATGGATACAGGCGCGATCATTGCGACTAAAAAAGATGCCTTATTAGGTGGTGTTTTCGTAGACAACTATGCCTCCGGTACAGATATCAAAACTCTGTATGGACGTGGCAGTCTCATCGCCTGGGATCCCAAACGCCAATTCGCCCGCTGGCGCAGACCCCACAAACTCCCCTTGAATGGTGGAGTGCTGTCAACCAAGGGAAACCTCGTGTTTCAAGGTACTGCTACCGGTCATCTACAGGCCTATAGCGCAGACGCCGGACAACTTCTTTGGCAATACAAGACTAGTTCCGCGATTCATGCCGCACCTATAAGTTACCAGCACAAGGGACGCCAGATAATTCTTGTTCCTATCGGCGCTTCTGCGGGACTTTCAAATGCGATACCCAAATACGCAGTTGACAAAAAAGCCACCGGTCCCAGTCGCCTACTGGCATTTTCCCTTGACGGTAAGAATGAGTTACCCGAACCAGTACCTTTGGAGCCATATAATAGACCACAAACACAATTTGCCTCTGCGGCAATCCTTAAAAAAGGCGCCACTCTTTTCAACACTGCTTTTTGCTGGGGCTGTCACGCGCAGCGTGCCACCTCGTTTGGTGGTTCTGCTCCCGATCTGCGCCGTTCTCCGATGCTGATGTCCGATGAAGCCTGGTACCAGGTTGTGGTCAAAGGTGTAAAACGAGCCAATGGCATGTTAGGCGAGCCGTCCCTTTCCAGAGAAGATTCAGAAAGCCTGCGCGCCTACGTACTAGAGCAGGCATGGAAAGCATACAACGAACAGGAAATCAGATAACAAAACCATAACACCATGAGGATAAAATAATCATGAATGCAGAAAGTAAAACACCCATACGTATTGATGGAGATGAAATAAACACTACTAAACTGGAACCTTTCGTACCCTGGCCTGAGGCCATAAGGGCTGAGGCCGGTAAACATGCTGTGAAAGAATTATTTGGCGGAGAGTTCAGCGTTTACCTGTATGAAAGTGAGCCCGGTTTACTGAAGTTCAATGATTACCCCTTTGATGAATTCGTACAGGTTCTTTCAGGAAGTGCAGTGCTTACTGATGCTGCTGGGAACAGCCAGACATTTAACGCTGGTGATCGCTTTATTATGCCTAAAGGTTTCTCAGGTACCTGGGAACTGCAAGGTGAATATCGGGAGTTGTTCATTATGGAAACCAATTCCATGAACGCTGGTTTCGAGAAACTGGGGATAGGTGGTTAGTCTCTGACAGTCTAATTTTGCTACTCGCAGGAACCCTCGGCTGGCTTCATTCCCCTAATAGTCCACCGGGTTCTTGCGAGTTTAGGAAGGCCTGTTTCTCTATCACATATAGTTCCCGATAATCCCCAAGCATTTCCCATGTACCCGTATAGCCTTTGGGTACGATTACTACATCGCCGGTGACAAACTTCTTCGCCGCATCTTCCCCCGTAAATTGCAGCTGAAGTTCGCCGCTTAATACAAGTATCATTTCATCAAATGGCCACGGTGATGTGATAGCGAGTTTAATCGCTTCGGTCTGATAGACACCAATGACAATTTCGCCGGAAAAAACTTCACTGAGTGTATGCTTCGAGCTTCCTTTCAGTATCATGGAATCAGGCCAAGGGGCAAATTCACCCAATCCGGTCCCCGACATTGTTTCTCTGTCGACCTTAAAGGGGACGCTGGCGACTTCACCTGCCTCTACAAGCATCGGTTCACTTGTCAGGAAAAGCATTAGAATTGCGATCGTGAAGGTTGATCGCTTAATAAACAGGGATAAAAATTGAGTTACATATCTAATCATTGGTGTGATTCTCTGTTTAAATCTCAATCGACAAAGACAGGATTACTTACCCTGTTGCTCCGCTTCGTACAGGCGACTCTGCCGATCGATGAGAAAAGCATGGATTGCCTCTACCTGTTCATTATTTATAATCTGGTCGAAAGGCAACATACCCATCTGTCGTCGGTATCCCTTAATAACAGTATCCTTAAAGTTGGTATGTTGATCCTTTCGCATATAACGCAGATCGGGTATTGAGCTGGAGATAGATCTTTGACCTACTGCAGTAGAACCATGACAGACGCCACAGGCGGCAACCTCATATAACTGCTCTCCTTCAGCAATCATTTCTTTCGAGCCAGTCTGTTTCGGCGGTTCGGGTACAGACATGGTGCTTGTACTTACCTCTGGTAGTGACTGTTTACCGTTCAAGGTAAAGGCAATCAAACGGCTGGGACCTTTTGCGTCGTCCGCCGTACCATAGAGGGGCACCATGAAACGAGATATTCCCGAAGCGCCCACCGGAATAAGAACATACTGCTTGTCTCCAAGCATATACGATACCGGTGATGCTTGTGTGGCGGAACCCGTCTTTAACTTCCATAACAATTGTCCTGAATCTGCTTCATAAGCCATGAAATGTCCATCGGCTGAACCCTGAAAAACCAGATTACCTGCAGTTGATAACACTCCACCATTCAATGGGAGCTCACTTTCTACTTTCCAAACTGGCGAAGCCTTGATTGGATCCCAGGCAATTAATTTTCCTATTTTCCTTTTTTTGGTGGCTTCACTGAGACCCGTTTTTTGTTCGTTTAAGTCTTCTCCATAATAATTAAAAACAACCCCTCCTACAGGAGCATTTGGATCGCTTGTATAAGTACTGGTAAATTCATGTGCCGGTATATAGACCAGACCAGTATCTGGACTATAACTCATGGACTCCCAACCATGACCGCCAAAAATCGTTGGTGTGACTTCCGCACTATTACTTTTGTTTTTATAATAACGTACAGATTGATTTTCTATAGGTCGGCCGGTCTTCATATCAATATGGCTAGCCCAGGTCACTTTTACATATTTTTCTGCTGACAGCAGTTTTCCCGTTCTTCTTTCCAGTAAATAGAAAAATCCATTTTTCGGAGCTTGCATCAATACTTTTTCTTTTTTACCAGACACATCGAGATCGGCGAGGATCATATGATTAGCCGCATTTAAGTCCCAGGCATCTGCTGGCACAGTCTGGTAATGCCAGATATATTTACCCGTATCGGCATCCAGAGCGATAATGGAATTAGTAAATAGATTGTCACCCTCGCCCGGACTTCTTACTGATACATCCCATGGCAATGCACTGTCTGTACCGATGTACAGTTGATTAAGTTCGGCATCGTAGACAATGGCATCCCACGCACTACCACCTCCATTTTTAGCCCAGCCATCAGCCCAGGTACCTGCTGCCATTTTGAGGATTTCATTTTCATGGGGGTTATCAGGGTTACCGGGTACCGTATAAAACCGCCACAATAATTTACCTGTGTCTCCTGCGTAAGCTGAGACATAACCTCTTGCCCCATAATCTGAGACACCATTACCAATAAACACTTTACCGTTGGCAACTCTTGGTGCGCCCGTAATTGCATACTCCGCACTGGGGTCACAGGTTAGTTTCTCCCATATTTGTTTACCAGTATCCGCATTAATAGCGATCAATCTACAATCCGGAGAACCGACGTAGACCTTACCTTTCGAAACAGCAACGCCTTTGTTGATACGTGCGGAATAAGAATTAGCAAAGCTGTTATGAACACCGGCTTGTGGGTCAAACATCCACATTTGCTCTCCAGTTTCGGCATTGATGGCCCACACCCGTGCAAAAGAACTGGTCATATATATCACACCATCAATTACTATCGGTGTAGCAGCCAGACCATCACTGGGAATATGGACAGACCATTCCACTCCGAGTCCGGATACATTGCTTGAGTTTATCTGCTCAAGCGGGCTGAACCTTTGCTCTTTATGACTACGTCCATGTTGCATCCAATTATCAGTTTTCGCTCCCTGTTGTTCATCATTCGCCAAACAATTTATATGTACAAATGACATTAGCATTGCTGAGGCGAGTAAATATTTTGTTGTATTAAAAACACTCATTTTCGATTTCCTTTTGCTTATTCTCACTCATTCATTATTTTCCATAATACCGTCATTTGACGGTTTATCAAACTTCCTTTCAAATATTTACTTTTTTGATTTAGCATCCTGTTTAATGCTGATTTCGATACACAGGTTTTTTCAAAATAAAAATAATTTTTATTAGTTTATTATCAATTAGTTATGATTATTTCTTCCGATGCCTTTTTTGCCCATTTGTTAATATTGCTATTTCCATTCTTATTCCTTATTATGCTAATTGCCGTCATGCGACGGTAAACAATAATAATGGAACGCTGAGATCAAATACTTGGAGCAATGCAAGCGAACACCAAAAATAATGTTACTCAACAATCGACGGGGAACCCGAGGACAATTACTCCAAAAAAAATTGAACTGTTAGAGGCCGCGCGACATGCATTAGCCAGTCGTGGTCACTCTAATTTTTCCATGCGCAGTGTAGCGAGAGAGGCTGGTATACACTTAAAGACCCTGCAACATTATTTTCCAAACAAGCAGAGTCTGCTGACTGAAGTTCTCGAATACACATTGAGAAGTTATTATTTCAATCAGTTTAATCTCATGTTTGACAAGAGAAGTGATCTGGGGGCTGAAGAAAAATTTCGTTTATTGATTGACTATGTTTTAGATGATTTGGGGGATCCGTTTACTGCCAGTTTTTTCCCGGAGATATGGGCACTGGCATCACGAGATCCTGATGCTTCCCTTGCAATGGATAGATTTTATACTCTGTATCGTAATAACATCGAAGAATTGATTTTCGAACTAAACCCAAAACTCGACGGAATTTGCCTCATACAACGTGCAGCAATCATCGCAATGGCCGGCGAAGGCATGCTCCTTTTGGTCGGTCATAATAAACCCAAGCATAGGGAATTAAAGAATATAAAAAATGAGTTTGTGAACAGAATGCTGGATATCGTAAGAGCCCCTCTGGATGCAAATTGTGCAAGTAACTAATAATCGTAATAGCGCGGGAGTAATGCAAAATGAAATTGAATAATAATATTTGTACCAAGATCAGAATAGCTCTAGTCACAATTTTGTTCACAATGCTTTTTAATATCAGCGCTCAGGCAGAGGAATTAGTAGCTAAGCACGGAAATCTAACCAAAGAACGCGCGCTCGCTGCTAACAATGATGCTGATAATTGGATGCTTAACGGCCGTACCTACGGCGATAAGCGTTTCAGTCCTCTAACTCAGATCAACGACTCTAATGTTGAGCAGCTTGGACTTATCTGGTCGGCAGATATTGCCAGTGTCGATGGTCTCTCTGCGACTCCCCTGGTTATTGATGGCGTTATATATATGAGTGCGCCCTTTGCTCTGGTCTATGCTCTGGATGCAAAGACTGGTGAAACGATATGGCAATACAATCCCAATGTTAAACTAGGGTTAAGCTTCGCCAATGGCTGGACTTCCAGAATCAACAGAGGTGCTGCCGTGTGGGAAGGTAAAGTCTATGTCGCCACGGGCGACTGCCGGCTCATCGCGCTAAACGCAACAACTGGTTCCGAAATATGGACAGCGCAGGCTTGTAATGCTGAAAATGAAGATGGTATGGACGGCGCGCCACGAGTGGTAAATGGTAAGGTTTACATAGGCAGTGGGGTTTCGGATTTTGGGTCACGCGGCAATCTGGCTGCGTTCGATGCAAATACTGGCAAGGAGCTCTGGAGGTTCTGGACAGTACCCGGCGATCCAAAAAAAGGATTCGAGACGAAAGCCATGCAAATGGCCTCGAAAACCTGGTCCGAGGGCGGAGCAAAAAATGGTGGAGCCTCCGTCTGGGGAACAATCGTGTATGACCCGGAATTTAATTCTTTAATTTTCGGCACCGATTCTGCGGCGCCATTGAATGCTCATGATCGCGACCCCCTCGGTGGTGACAACCTGTTTACTAATTCCATTGTAGCCCTGGACGCCGACACGGGCGAATACAAGTGGCACTATCAACCGGTTCCCCATGATGCCTGGGATTATAATACCAACATGCCAATGATCCTGGCGGAGCTGAAAATAGATGGCAAAATCAGGAAGGTGTTAATGCAAGCACCAAAGAGTGGTTTTTTCTATGTTATCGATCGAACAAACGGGGAGTTTATCTCGGCGGAAAATTTTGTTCCAACCAGTTGGGCAAGTCACTACGACAAAGCAACTGGCCGCCCGGTTGAACTACCGGGTGCGCGTTATTACCGCAATAAGAATGGCCGGGCTATAGTCTACCCAGGTATCTGGGGCGGACATAACTGGCAACCAATGAGTTTTAATCCTGACACCGGACTGGTGTACTTCAGTGCGTGGAATATTCCAGCACTATATGAAACAAAAAAGGATGCCATGCTTGGCGGTCTACTGGTTGATAGTTACGTACTTGGTACCGACAAGGAAACTCTCTCCGGACGTGGAAGTTTAATTGCATGGGACCCGGTGCTGCAAACTGCAAGATGGAAAGTCCCACAAGCACTTCCGATGAATGGTGGTACGCTTACTACCGCCGGCAACCTGGTATTTCATGGCACTGCTACAGGAGAAGTAAAGGCTTATTCCGCCGATGCAGGGCAATTACTTTGGTCAGCGAAAACTGGTTCCTCAATTCAGGCGGGACCTATAACTTACGGAGTTGCTGGGCAACAAATTATTCTTGTACCAGTGGGTGCACCTGCTATTGCCAGGAATGCTTTACCTGAGATAGGTACAGCGAAAAACGCCCGTGGCCCGAGTCGATTGCTCGCCTATGCGCTGGGTGGTAAGGCGCAATTACCACCAGCAAAAGAAATTCCACTTATGGCTGAACCACCGAAGCGATTCAATTCAAAAGAGACTATTGCTCATGGAAAAGATTTATTCAATATGAGTAGTTGTTGGGTTTGCCATGGCCAGCATGCTAGTGGTTTTGGCGGAACCGCGCCTAACCTGCGTCGTTCGCCTATTTTACAGTCGAAAGAGGCTTGGTACCAGGTGGTGGTAGAAGGCGTTAAAAGTAATAAGGGTATGCTTGGCCAATCGCACCTGTCCAAAAGTGATGCCGAGGCCATGCGCGGATTTGTTATAGAAAAAGCCTGGGAAGAATATCAATCACAAACAACAAAATAGAGGAGATACATCATGCTTGATTACAAAGAACTCAACAATACGGACGGCCTCGCGCCCTGGCCACCCTTTTCCGATCTGGATTTCGTCAATGTGCTCAGTGGCGATCCCCAGCATCGTGGTCGTCACGATTTAGGGGCGTTTGATACGCGTCTGCAGGTCGGTGTATGGGAATGTACGCCGGGAAAATTTGAGTATACCTATCCGGGCGATGAAATCTGCACCTTACTGGATGGCCATATCAAAGTCACCGATGCTGATGGTAATACCCACGAGTTTCGCACTGGCGATTCATTCTTCACCGTTCAGGGTGAAAAAGTTACATGGGAAGTTATTGAGACCATCCGCAAGGTTTTTCATATTCACAATATTGACGGGGCATAGTTATATTTCCTTAACGTCTAGCTGATGTTGTACGGACAAGGAAAATACTCATGTCTGATAGCTATAAAGAAG
>JABHFC010000277.1 GCA_018676275.1 Gammaproteobacteria bacterium
GGATTATATCATGATAAAAAAACTATGGTGGCGGAAAACTGGGATTTTCCTTATCTTCGCGGCGGTTTTAAGTAGATAATGAGAAAATTATTCACTCATCCTTCACCAACAAATTGATACACTAAGCGCCCACAACTGCTATTTATCCAAAGATTTTTATGAAGAAGACCCAGCTCGGCCAGCTTGTCTATTTTCTGCTGCAATCCGTTGCAGTTGGTCTCGCTATTGCCTTCATTATGGTCTATTTTTTCCCCGAATATCTGCCGGGCGGCTCTGCTGGCTCGCCTGCTACAAGTATTCGGGGAAACTCAAGTCAGGGACCGCTTAGCTATCAAAATGCGGTCAGCGCCGCGACAGCATCGGTCGTCAACGTCTACGCTTCTACTGTACGCAAGCAGAAAACTCACCCGCTTTTTCAGGATCCCTTATTCCAGCGTTTCTTTGGCAAGCCACCCGCAGAAATTCGTCGTGACAACAACCTGGGATCCGGTGTACTGATTGGTGGGCAGGGTTACATTCTGACCAATGCCCATGTGGTCAAGGCTGCAGATGAAATTCTCATCACCCTTAACGATGGTCGACAGACATTTGCCAGTATTGAAGGAATGGATGAGGAAACCGACCTTGCTGTACTGAAAATCCAGTTGGACAAGCTACCGGAATTGACCATCGGTGATTCAAAAGCACTTAGAGTGGGTGATGTGGTTCTGGCTATAGGCAATCCCTATGATTTTGGACAAACGGTAACTCAGGGCATAGTCAGCGCTACTGGACGCAAGCGTCTTGGTATCACTACCTTCGAGGACTTCATTCAAACCGACGCCGATATCAATCCGGGCAACTCCGGCGGTGCCCTGATTAGCGCCACAGGTGCTCTTGTGGGCATTAATACGGCCATAATTTCCAGTAGCGGGGGATCCCAGGGGATTGGTCTCGCCATTCCCATTCATCTCGCCCTTGATGTTATGCGGCAACTTATTGAAGTCGGCCAGGTGGTACGTGGCTGGCTGGGTGTCGAGGCACAGCAATTACCGATGGATATTGCAGATGCAGCGGGTTTAACCCAGGGTGGTGTTCTAATTGCTGGCACATTGCAGGGTGGTCCCGCTGATGCTGCCGGCATTATGCCCGGTGATATATTGCTGGAAATCGACAATCAGCAAATGGCAAATCCACAGCAACTTATTCATCTAATTTCACAGTACAAACCCGACACAGCGATCAATATTCGTTTACTGCATGGCTGGGAGGAGAAAACTCTCTCTGCTGTAGTTGCACAACGACCTTCGTTTAAGAAAGGAGAGTAAAATTTCAGGTCTTTTTGCGTAATTCTGCCGAACGGGCATGTGCGCTCAAACCTTCTCCACGCGCCAGAACAGAAGCTGAGGACGCCAGATTTGCCGCGGATGATTCTGAACACATTATCAGCGATGAACGCTTTTGAAAGTCATAGACACCCAAAGGTGATGAGAAACGCGCCGTGCGTGCTGTAGGTAGTACGTGATTCGGACCAGCACAATAATCACCAAATACTTCTGCTGTAAAGTGTCCCATAAAAATAGCACCGGCATGATGGATCTGATCGAGTAACTTTTCCGGTTCAGCCACTGCCAGTTCAAGGTGTTCTGCCGCGATGTAATTTGCTACCTCAGCAGCCTCATCCAGATCTTTCACTTTTATCAAACTGCCATTATTTGATAAGGACTTGCTGATAATCTCCTTACGCTCCATTTCCGGTAAGAGCTTGTTGATACTGTTTTGTACTTCCTTAATAAAACTTAGTTCAGTACAAAGCAAAATTGCCCGTGCATCTTCATCATGTTCGGCCTGCGCAAACATATCCATTGCAAGCCAATCCGGGTTGCCAGTGCCATCACTGATAATTAATACCTCTGATGGTCCGGCAATCATGTCTATACCCACAGTACCAAATACCATACGTTTGGCTGCGGCGACATAACGATTGCCCGGTCCGACAATCTTGTCCACCGCCGGAACGCTGTCAGTACCGTAAGCAAGCGCCGCGATTGCCTGCGCCCCACCCACACTAAATGCACGACTTACGCCGGCAATACTGGCAGCTGCCAGTACTAAAGGATTAAGAATGTCGTCAGGTGCCGGCACCACCATGATTATCTGTTCGACACCGGCAACCTGAGCCGGAATCGTGTTCATTAATACTGATGAGGGATAGGCAGCTTTACCGCCTGGCACATAGACACCAACCCGCTCTAATGGGGTGACTTTCTGTCCAAGCAAAGTACCTTCTTCATCATGATAGGACCATGACTCCGTCAACTGGTGTTCGTGGTAGCTACGAATACGCTGTGCGGCATATTCGAGTTGCTTGCGCATTTCTGCTGGTATTTCTTCCAGAGCTGCATGCATGTCTTCCACTGAAACTTCGATGTCATTGATACTGGCCTGGCGACGGTCAAAACGATTGGTGTATTCCAGCAAGGCATCATTTCCGCGCTGTCTGACCTCAGAAAGAATTGTGCTGACTGTTTGTGTTAGTTCAGCATCCTGTTCATCTGCTACAGCCAGTCGATTGTCCAGTTGCTCGCTGAAATCAGCGTCACTGCTTTGCAGTCGTACAAGAGTCAGTTGATGTTTCATTAAAGAATGTCGGCCAGCCGAGTAATTAATGGTTTGATCAGCGACTGTTTCATTTTCATAGCCGCCTTGTTCACGACTAACCTGGAACTGATATCAACGATCTTTTCCAGCTCTACCATGCCATTGGCTTTCAGCGTATTACCTGATTCCACCAGGTCAACGATGAGATCAGCCAGTCCCAGTACCGGAGCCAATTCCATTGATCCGTACAGCTTTATGATTTCTACCTGCTTGCCCTGAGTGGCAAAATAATCGCGTGTAGTTTTTACGTATTTTGTCGCGATGCGAAGTCGTCCATTACTGTTTTGTGCCTGCTTTGGACCCGCCAGTGATAATCGGCATTTACATATTCCAAGATCCAATGGCTCATACAAACCATCGCCATCGTATTCCATCAAAACATCTTTTCCTGCAATACCAATGTCAGCTGCACCATACTCGACATATGTGGGTACATCAGTAGCACGTATAATAATCAACCTGATGTTCGGCTCGCTGGTGGCAAAAATCAGCTTGCGAGAAGAATTCGGATCCTCCTCAGGATGAATACCTAACTTCGCCAGCAAGGGTAAACTTTGTTCCAATATCCGGCCCTTGGAAACGGCAATTGTAATGTTATCGCTCATTGGTTTTTACAAGTTAAATAAATCTGGGTTTATTTTTTAAAAGATGTCGAAGAATAAAAAGTAGAGGTATACCCCGGGTGATTGGCGCTGCAACTGCCCCTATCTAGGCACTCTTTTAATGCTGGCACCTAACTGAGACAACTTTTCTTCGATCATCTCGTAGCCGCGATCAATATGATAAATTCTATCCACTTTCGTTTCTCCCTCTGCTACCAGTCCGGCCAGAACAAGGCTTGCAGAAGCACGAAGATCTGTCGCCATTACCGGTGCGCCTGTTAGTCGTTCGACACCGGTACAGATAGCGGTATTACCTTCGAGTTTGATATCTGCACCCATACGCTGTAATTCCTGTACATGCATGAAACGATTTTCAAATACTGTTTCAGTAATAATGCCGGTTCCCTCTGACATGCAATTCATTGCGGTAAATTGCGCCTGCATATCCGTAGGGAATCCCGGAAATGGATTGGTATGTATATCCACAGCCTTTGGACATTTTTGCTCCATATCCAGCGTAATAGTCGAGTCGGTGACATCAATTTTCGCCCCGGCCTCAGTCAATTTCGCCAGTACCGAATCAAGAAAACCTGCCCGGGTGTTTTTCAGTTTCACTTTTCCTCTGGTCATCGCCGCTGCAACCAGATAAGTACCCGTTTCTATCCTGTCCGGCATGATGTTGTGATGAGTCCCACTTAAAGACTCAACACCTTCAATCACAATCGTATCGGTACCAGCACCTTCAATACGAGCTCCCATTCTGTTCAGGCACTCAGCAAGGTCTACCACTTCAGGTTCGCGTGCCGCATTCTCCAGTACTGTCTCACCTTCTGCCAGCGTCGCTGCCATCATCAGGTTCTCTGTGCCGGTAACAGTGACAATATCCAGCGTCAGGTGGGCACCTTTTAGTCTCTTTGCACTGGCGCGAATATAGCCTTCCTCGACACGGATATCAGCTCCCATTGCGGCCAATCCACTTATATGTAAATTAACCGGACGCGAGCCAATCGCACAACCACCGGGTAATGATACTTCAGCCTTACCATATCGAGACAGCATCGGTCCCAATACAAGAATCGACGCGCGCATGGTTTTAACCAGTTCATAAGGCGCAAACAAATCCTTAATCGCATGGTTATTTACCTCAATATTCATACGCTCATCCACTGTCAACTCGGAACCCATACGACCGAGTAGCTCCATGGTGGTGGTGATATCGTGTAAGTGAGGCACATTGCCAATAGTGACAGGCTCAGTAGTCAGCAATGTCGATGCCAGTATTGGCAAAGCAGCATTTTTAGCACCGGAGATTGATACCTCTCCATTCAGAGGCTGACCACCTCGAATAAGTAATTTATCCACAGATTTTCTTTACCTGAAAGTCAAACAACGCGTAGTTTCTTTTTCTGTTCCCATTCCTCTGGGGTCAGGGTCTGAATAGACAGGGCATGAATAGCTGTGCCCATCTTGTCACCCAAAGCTTTATAAACAATCTGATGTTGTTGGACCATGGATTTACCAGCAAAGGTATCACTGACTATTATGGCGCCAAAATGTGTTCCGTCATCGCCTTCAACTTCGACAATGCTTTCAGGAATACCGCTTTCTATAAGTTTCTGTATATCTTCGCGCTGCATTTATAACTCCATGAGGTAAGTGTCGGATCGACATATCCGATATTTTGAGGTGTAAAAAAGGGGGTAGCTTAAATTATCCGGGCAACAGGTGCCAGTTTCCTGGCACCCGAGTCCCAAATTCTAAATTGGAGGTACTACTGAGTATGATAAATCAGAAAGTGTTTAACTTTCGCTGTACAGCTAGTTTCCACCAGTCAATGCAGACGCCAGCTTTTCGTTCTTTTCTGTTAATTTACCGATAAGAGATTGCAGACCATTTGCCTTGATCTCTGAAGCGAACGAACCTCTGTAAGATCTGACCAGGCTGATGCCATCCACGGCCACATCTACCACTTTCCACTCACCACCGCTGATATGCATACGATAGTTTATCGGGATACTGGCGCCTTCTCCGGGTTGCTGTACCTCGGTTTTAACCGTAACCAGGTTGGATTTCGGGTTTTTTGTTGATTCGTTGTACTGTACCTTTTCTTCGGAATATTCCAGCAAGGCCTTGGCATAAGTACGTACAAGTAAAGTCCTGAACTGGTCAACAAACACATCACGTTGCTCCGGTGATGCACCTCGCCAATTTGTTTTTCCCAGCACCCATTTGGACATACTCGAAAAATCAAAGTGCGGAATAACCAGCTCCTGGATCAGTTCAAAAATACGTTCCGGATGCGCATCCAGTTGTTCTTTCTCAGCGACCAGGCGCTCTAACACACCATCGACAGTTTCTTTAATGACTTCTTCCGGTTCCTGGCTAACTGCATTAGCGTTCATTGCTAAAAGCATTAGCGATAGAAACAGTATCTTTTTTACGACGACTCTCAAATTCATTTTACGACTCTCCACTGCCTGATGATAGGTAGCCCGGTTAGTGATTGATTTTTCTTATTGCGTGTAGGGGGCTTCACCCTGTCTACATTCACCTCAACACTCCATAGTTTTTCTAATCTAAGTGTTGTAACTTAACCTCAATGGTCAAGTTATGTAGCGCAATTGTAATTGCATCTGTTTCTATGCGGAAGAGCTAATTAACCAAATATTACAATAATCCCCTTGGCAGGCGCCCCCGTCTTAATACAGCACATTATTAATTTATTATCCTATCCATATGAATAATAAAGTGTTTCCAAAAAACACTTAAAACTCAATAATTAATTCGACCAGTGAAGTCTAAAAGGGTTTCCAAATCAGGATAAGTTTTGGCAATAAAGTTAAAACCGCCAGCAAGGCGATGAACATAGCCAGCGCGATCAATAAGCCAAAATAAATAGTCGGGATGAAATTCGACATTACCATGATGGAAAAACCCACAATAATGGTGATGGCGGTATAGAACACTGCTCTGCCAATATTGGCATGACAATAGTGCATCGTCTTGATGTAGTCCTGGTGTTTCGGGAATTCCTCACGGAAGCGATATATATAATGAATACTGTTATCCACCGCGATACCGATTGTCACCGCCGCAATTGTGATGGTCATTAAATCCAGTGGGATATTCATCAAACCCATCAGTCCGAGAATGATCGCTGCTGCCAGCAGGTTTGGGATAATGCCAATGACGGCCAGACTGACAGAACGAAATAACACCACCAGCATCAGTGCAATACCCAACATCACCACACCGAGGGTTAATATCTGTGAGCGAAACAGGCTCTGCAACATATTGTTGTAAAGAACCAGAATGCCATTGACCTGGAAATCTTCCGGATCCAGACCCAGTTTATGCTGTAAATCATTATTAATCTGGATCAGCAAATCATTTCGGCGCAGATCTTTCAGTGAGTCCAGGATGCGCAGATTGATCCTCGCTTCATTATTCTCGATAGAGATATAAGGATCGAGCATGCTTGCTTTTAGTTCATCTGGCGCACGTTTATTGATGATGGCCAGCTCAAATGCATCAAAAGGTGCTCCTTCATTCAGGTCTTCGGCCAATCTGAGCAGCGATGCTAGGGACAGAACCTTACCAACTGCGGGCAGTCCATCCAGGTAGTCATGTACCGCTTTGACCCGCTCTATTTTGTAGTCAGTAAACCAGGCGTCACTATTATCCCCTTCTTCCTCACCAAACAAATCGTCGAAGTCATCGAATTCATCATCGCCTCCCTCTTCAGGAGCACCATATTCCTTGGTCTCGTCAAACTTGAGGATCACATCCAGAGGTGTCGTGCCCCCCAATTTGTCATCAATTAGTTTGAGCCCCTGGTATATCTCAGTGCTGTCACTGAAATAGTTTATTAGGCTGTTTTCCACCTTCAAGCGACTTATACCAACAGCACTAATTACCGCCAACAACACAGACAACAGCAGAACTTTGCCACCATGGTTTTCGGTAAAACGCGCCAACATTCTGGTCGCCGGTACTTCTGATTTCTCTGATTCAGGTATCCTGGCTCTGTCCAACAAGATCAGGATCGCAGGAAACAATGTAAAAGAGGTGAGAAAGGTTACCCCCAGACCAATAGTCATCATCCAGCCGAAATCAATCACCGGTTTGATACCACTAACGACCAGTGAGGCAAAACCTATCATGGTCGTCAAAGCTGTATACAGGCAAGGTAAGACCATGCGTTTGCTCATGTCCATCACCAGTTCGTGTTGCTCTCGATCCGGATCATCCCGTCGTAATTGCCGATAACGAACGATTAGATGCACGTTCATAGACATCGTCAGGATTAACATCAGTGAGATAAAGTTTGATGAGATTACGGTCACTTTCCAGCCCACCAGACCTAATAAACCAACCATGATCAAGCCCGCGAAGACACAGCTTAATAAGGGCAAAATTACCCAGCGAGCCTGGCGAAATATGCTGGTCAACATAATCACCAGAAAAACAAATATTCCAATACCAAACACCAATAAATCTTTCTTAATGAATGAGATCATATCATCGGAGATCATACCCAGACCACCAAGATGGAGTGCCCCATATTCCTCATACTTCGCCATGATGGCACGGGCCCCTACAATATTTTCATGATTTTCCGCGTCCAATCCGACTTTGACCTGATTGTATTCAATCAAAGTCTGCTCCAGCTCAGCGGACTCATCGATTGATAAACCTGTTGTATCTCGCTTTATCAATAAACCATTTTTCTTTTTCAACAAACGTGAAAAATCTTTGTTAATTTTTAAACTTAAGGCCAGCATCGTCGTGCTGGCATCAGCACTTAAGATTGTGTTTTTGAACACAGGGCTTTCCAGTAATTCAGCCTTGGCCTTAGCCCGATCAACAGTGGGATCTTCCAGTGTACGAAAATTCTTCGCGACTTCAGACAACTTACCACCAATTA
>JABHFC010000278.1 GCA_018676275.1 Gammaproteobacteria bacterium
CATTTTCTGTCGCGCTTACAAAATCACTAGTAACTTTATCCATGTCTGTAACTGTCATCTCCCTTGGTACCTGGCTATTTTCAAGGTAAGGTAAAGCGGATGCGGAGATAATTTCCCATGCACCATGGCTTAGTGGTTGATCAATACCTCCATCCCACGGGATACAGGTCGCGCCCTTACGCCCTGCATGACCGATTTGCGCACAAACTTTGGCCTTACTATTACTATGAATAAATTCAACTATTCGTTTCCATTTGCCCGCTTGTTCTTCATTCCATAAACCAGCACAGCCCGGTGTTATTCGAGCTTCCGCTGAGATACATAACATTTCCGTATTAATTAAGCCGGTACCACCAACACCACGAGCACCATAGTGGACAAGATGCCAATCAGTTGTCATTCCCTCTTCAGCACAGTATTGACACATGGCAGATAATGAAACTCGATTTTCTACGCGCATTTGTCCAATTTTGAATGGTTGAAACATGGGTACAACAGGCGTGTTCGTATCTATATCCGAAAAGTTTGTAACTTCTTTGGTATGCTCAGCGAACCAGTGATCTATATCCCTAATATATGCAGGATCGCGTAGGCGCAGGTTCTCATAAGTAATACGCTTGGAACGGGCCATCATATTGAAGGTGAACTGTTCCGGTGCCTGTTTCGCATAGCGATCTATATCCTCAAACCAACTTAAACTGGTTACGGCTGTTCTTTGCAAACGATCCGCTTCGGGTTTTCGAATTTCCTGATAAGCACTTAGGGCACATTGCACATCGTTACTCGACTCTTCAAAACACGCTGTTAGCTTAATAGCATCTTCCATCGCAAGTTTAGTGCCTGACCCAATTGAAAAGTGTGCTGAACGCCCGGCATCTCCCAATAGAACCATATTTTTATAAAACAATAGTTCGTTACGAATGACTGGGAACTCACGCCAAACAGATCGATTGGTTATTATTTGATGACCTTTTAATTCGTCTTTAAACAATTCTTCAACCAACAACCTGGTGTCTTCCTCTGTTGCCTTGTCCATTCCAGCTTTTAGCCATGTTTCATGACTGCATTCCACAATCCAGGTCGCCATGCCCTCCTCATAGGCATAACCATGCACCCACCACCAGCCGAACTCATTTTCCTTGAAAATAAAAACAAAACTATCTAAAGGCACACTTGTTGCCAGCCAGCAAAAATGATTGGGCCGCATATCAATAGTGGTCCCGAACTCTTCCTTGTATTCCTCGCGCAGCATCGAGGTAATACCATCTCCCGCTACAACCAGATCGTGCTTTTCCATTTGCAGTTCTTCAAGACTGCTTATGTCTGTATTGAATTGCAGATCAACACCAAGTTCATCACATCTGTCGTGCAGAGTATTAAGTAGTTTTAATCTGGACATGCCGCAGAAGCCATGTCCTGAACTTGTTATTTTTTTTCCATTTATGAATGTGTCAATTTCATCCCAATAGGCAAATTGCTCAACAATTTGTTGATAACTTATCGCGTCAGCATCCATAAAGCCTTGCAAAGTATCGTCTGAAAATACAACACCAAAGCCCCATGTTGCATCACGCGGACCTCGTTCATATATAGTTATCTGATGCTCAGGGTTTTGTTTTTTCATTAATATTGAAAAATAAAGTGAGGCTGGCCCACCACCCAGGCATACAATTTTTAAATTATTCATATTTATCTTTAGATCTAAATGATTATTTTAAGAGTTTTCTTCCCATGCGGGTGCAATCAGTCTTCGTTTACCGTCAATTGACAGACTTGTAGTTTTTTCACGTTCAATACGATCCCACAATTGACATGTTACCTGTTTATGTTTTTGATCAAGACCCTCACAATAATTGGTGAATTCACAAGTGCGGACTTCACTGCCTCTGCCTAATAGTATTTTCCTGAACCAGTCAGGATCTGCCAGGCTTTGTCTTGCAGCGCCAACCACATCAGCATCACCATTTTGCAAAATTTCTTCCGCCTGTCGAAAATCATATATACCGCCAAC
>JABHFC010000279.1 GCA_018676275.1 Gammaproteobacteria bacterium
CAGACCTTCAAGCTTAATCTAATCCTGTCTGTTCGAACGAACAGTACTAATACAGCTATTTGGCTGGCACTAGTCTTAATATCTTGCCGCCATCTACACCAAAATAAAGAAATCCCTCAGGTCCTTCTTCGATGAAGCGCACTCGCCAGCCTTTATCTTCAAATAATCTTTCTTCGTGAAGGACTCGTTCACCGTCAAGAACCAGTCTATTAAGATGTTTAAGTGCAAGTGAACCTGTGAACATGCTGTTTTTCCATCCAGGAAAAGCTCTGCCACTATAAATTTCCATACCACTTGGACCTATAGAAGGAAGCCAGTAATAAAGTGGCTGTTCCAATCCTTCCTTTCGTGTAATTCCTTCGCCAATAGCTCCCCCACCATACTCCTCTCCATAAGTAATAACTGGCCATCCATAATTTTGACCAGCAGAGATTATGTTGACCTCATCACCCCCCTGTGGTCCGTGCTCATTTGCCCAGACTTGTTCGGTTTCAGGATGAACAGCTAGTCCCTGCGGACTGCGTATGCCGAAGGACCATATTTCTGGCAAGGCTCCTTCTACCTCAATGAAAGGATTATCTATGGGAATGTCACCATTGTCATGAATACGCAGGACTTTGCCCTGATGTGCTGTCAGGTCCTGGGCTAAATGTGGATGAAAATACCCATCACCCGTTGTCAGAAATAAATAGCCATTTAAATATACCAATCGTCCGCCAAAGTGATACTTCCCTTTTACTCGTGGTTTGGTTTCGAGCAAACGTTGACTTTGCGTCAAGCCGTTGTCTTTAAGTGTCATTCTTTCCACTACAAGCCCACTCGCCTCTGCAGAACCGGTGGCATAAACAATATAAACCCAGCCATTATCAGCAAAATCTGGATGTATTCGTACATCAAACAGTCCCGCACCGATTTTACTTTTGAGCAATATCTTTGGAAGTCCACTAATCTTAATGAGTTCGCCTGTTTCTATATTCAGCCTCTGCAGGTGTCCTGTTTTCCTGTCACTAACTAGTGCTGAACCATCTGGCAAAAATTCCATTGACCAGGGCACTTCAAAACCTTTTGCAACAGTTTCAATATTAAAAACAGCTGCTTCACTTTTAATTTTTTTGTCTGACGCTGCAAACACTTCTTGTTGCCCTATTTGTATAAAAATAAGAACAAATAAAACAGCTATCATTGAAAAACTTGAATTCAGCTTACGCATTTTAATTTCTCGATTTTGTGATATTGATTACGTTACACATCAAAATTATTTTTTATTCGGCTCTAATCTAAAGCACCTGCCATCTCTTTTTTAACTCTGGCACGTAGATTAATAGAGGTAATATTATGACATAAGTTGCAATGCCGAGGGCATCAGCAAGCATATCCAGCAATGAAAAGCTTCTGTAGGGTAGAAAATACTGGATACATTCGATCATGATCCCGTAAAAAAATAACGGGCAGATCTTTTGCCAGCCAAATTTGGAAACAGGAAAAGAAAAATCAGCCAGCAGGGACAATCCAATAAAGGCCAGTGTATGTGATAATTTATCGCTTATCTTGTGAGCTATGCTGTAATCAGTAGCTGTCGTTGTTAGATAGGTGATTAAGATCAAGGCAATGATCAGGCTCAACCTGAAAAGTAAAATAGTATTTTTCGTCATTACTTCCCTGCCCGCTTTCTGCGCTCAGTCATTTTCTGCCCAATTTTCCCAATATGGCGCTGGTTGATAGCGCTCATAAAGGAATTCAACAAATGTTCTTACCTTTGCCGACAAATGTTGCCGATGAGGATAAATGGCATGAATAGGCCGGTTAAGTGGCTCAAAGTTTTCCAATACGGCTGTTAAACGACCGGACTTAATATCCAGCCCCGTCATATAGGTGGGTAACTGTACCAGGCCACAGCCCTGGATAGCGGCAACTCTTAATGCATCCCCTACATTAGAGCGAACGTCGCCCTTTACACGCAATTTTTTAATTTTCCCTTCAAGCGTAAATCGCCATTCACCCATAGGCTGACGACCTGAATAAATAAGACAGTTATGTTTGAGTAAATCCTCTGGTGTCAGAGGCACGCCATATTCTTCCAAATAGCTCTGCGAGGCACAGACAACCATCCGTGCCTTCGCAATTTTTCGTGCCACCAGGCTGGAGTCTTCAAGAGCGCCGACTTTTATAGCAATATCCAGCCCATCTTCAATCATGTCAGGCTCTCGATCAGTCAGAACTGTTTCTATTCCCACCTTTGTGTATATTTTGCGATAGTCGGCGATCGCTCTGGCAAGATGAAATGAGCCAAAGGAAGTGG
>JABHFC010000280.1 GCA_018676275.1 Gammaproteobacteria bacterium
CATGTTGCTCCGGATAAAATAGTTTTCTGCCATTCGGCGCGGTAAATGTTGCATGATTCATCTTGCCGTCAGGAGTGAGCACGACATCTGTAAATAAAAAGTAACTGAGTAAAGTGAGCTTCCCATTTTCGTCCTGTCGGTAATGATCTTTTTTACCGACAACGATAAATGTCACGTTGTCTTCCGGTTTTCTTTGTTCTGCTGCCACTGTATTGACTAAACATAAAGCAAGTAATGTCATACAGAAACGGCTCAGAAGTGATACTGGATTCCTGGTCAAATTCACGGCTAATTCTCCCTGATATAAAAGAATCAAAAGGCTGTTATTGTCCGGTTTGTGGACATACAAATTACTGTATACAGTATTCAGAGTATAGCTGTCTGATTACGTCGATACAACGTGATTTAAAGTGGCAAGTAAGTGGGGGTGATTTTCAAAAATATCTTTGGCAGGAAATAGCTAGAAATTTGCGAGCATGATTACAATAATCATCAGCGGCACAATATAGCGAATAAGGTTGCGCCAGATACGAAATAGCAGTCCGTCGCTTAACATCAATTCTTCCCTCGTTGAGGCAGCTGTCATTTTCCAGCCGACAAAGATTGCGATAAATAGTCCACCAGCGGGTAACATGATATTGATAGCAAAAAACTCAAAAAGTTGGAAGAAGGTCATCTCACTGAAATAATCAATAAAGCCCAAGGGATAGAAGTTTTTCCAAATATTAAATGAAAACACACAGGTCAAGCCGAGTACCCAAATCAAAAAGCCAACTATAAAAGTGGATATCGATCGAGGCAAAGCAGTTTTCTCAACGGTATAAACCACGGCGGGTTCTACAATGGCAATTGTAGAAGTCATTGCTGCGACAACCAGAAGGATTAAAAATATAATACCTAATACGGCACCGCCAGTAAGCTGGGAAAAAGCCAGGGGCAAAGTCAGAAAAACCAGGCCCGGGCCTGCTGCAGGATCAAGTCCGTTTGCAAAAACAACCGGAAAGATGGCCAGGCCAGCCGAGATAGCCACAAGCGTATCCAGACCGACAATAATAAGAGATGATTTTGGTATTGATACATTTACTGGCAGGTAAGCACCATAAACTGCAATCGCACAGGCACCTGCACCCACAGTAAAAAATGCCTGGCCGACAGCACTTAAGATCACCGTTCCCGTTATTTTCGAAAAATCTACTGTAAAAAGGAACCTGGCTCCATCCATGAACGAACCGGTATAGATCGCATAGCTAATCATTGACAGCAGTATTAAGAAGATAAGCGGCGTGAAAACTTTAAATGCTCGTTCCACACCCCTGCGTATACCCAGTGCAACTATGGTAAGGGACATCACAAGAAAAACCGTGTGCCAAATTGTAAGTGAGGCAGGACTATTCAAATGCTGGTTAAAAATATTCTGCACAGTCTCAGCATCTGCTGCAGTGAATTGCCCGCTCGCCATTTTCGGAATATAGGCCAGACCCCACCCAGCAATTACACTATAAAAACTTAACACCATGATTGAGAGAACCAAACCATTCCAGCCAATATAACGCCAGGCTGGTGATACCTTCATTTCAACAGCTATACGAGCTAATGAGGCAATGGGGCTCAAGCGGCCACGTCTGCCTATTAGCAACTCCGACATGTGTATCGGGATCGTAAGTAAAAAAATACAGGCAACATAGATCAAAACGAAAGCACCACCACCATTGGCTCCGGCCGTGTAGGGGAATTTCCAGATGTTTGCCAGTCCGACCGACGAGCCGACGGCCGCGAAAATAAAAATCATCCGTGATGACCATGTTTCATAGCTAATGCTTGTTTGCATTGATTTGTTATTTTATAAAGGAATGGAAATAGAATTTAAAACACTTTCACTGTTAATCAAATCAACACGTTTGCTGACGATTTTTAAATTATTCTTCTCAAGACGAAGTTCATAAGCACATCTTCCTGAATACAGAGTCTGTTTTTCATTTCGATATTCCGTCATCTGAAGTGCCGTGGAAACAGAATATTGCTGTTTTTCTTCGTCAAAATTTTCGACCAGCACGTTAGAAACGTAATGAACAGTCCGTGAAGGAGACGCCTGGGCGTGGTTCTTCGGATGATTAAGCCAGTGAATACGTGCTTTCATCATGTCGGTATCATCAAAAATTATGGATAATTCCTTTTCTGCATGTGTTTGTTCTGGTCTCAACGGTATCCAGTAATAAGCATCGTCAGTAAACAATGAGAACCAGTCATTGAATTTTTTGTTGTCGAGTAAAAGCGCTTCATTAAACAAAAATGCTTCTATGGTTTGCATATCCATTTTTGATATTGGTTTTTCCATATCATCTAATTACCAACAGGGTTGCCTGACATGTATTCACGCCAGGCAGAGAACTGGTTGCGCATGGGTAATTCTGTAAACCCCTTGCCAGTAAATGATCCCTCGACACCGGCAATATCTTTACCGACGCCATTTGTAAATAACACCCAGTCACTGGCGGATGTCGTCAGGCCTTCCTGTACATTTGCAAAGGTAACCAGGTCATCCTGTAAAATTATTGATGCCGCAGAATTCGTTGCGTTAGCAAACTGGATGGCAACATTGTCGTATTCTTCCGGGGCTCCTTTTAAACGAAATACGTAAACAGAGATTTCCGTTCGGTCAACAGCCACAGGCCTGAGTACCTTCATGGTTCGAAATTGTGACTGCAGCATAATTTGGGGATAAATAATATTAAAATGTCGTGGCTCACTGAGTATTGCTTTTGTCTTGTCAGAGCCAAAACTTGCTTCAAGCGCCATTTTGTATTCCCGCTCTGCTTCGCGGCTAACTTTTAACCTGATTGGAATTGATGCCAGGTAACTATGACCATAAGGAAAGGTACCTAACTCAGATTCCCCCAGTGTATTTCCTGCGTTGTTGTTGCCGTACATTACATCCTCTGCACGCATCCTGAATTCATCCAGGCGTCCCTTGGTTCCCGCTTCATTCGAAGCGGCATGGATAAAAGGAGGGTGGGCGGCATCCTGGATATTTTCCAGTTGTAATTTCCAGTTACCGGGGCAGACATGTTTATGTATGCCCGGGATCAGTTCAACTTCACCAAGTGGTGATCTGTCAACAAGATTATCAATCGCTGGCAGTATTGGGCCAAGTGTCTGTTCGAAATCGGGTCCATCATGACTCAGGCTGGCGAAAACAAAGCCCCGGTAATTCACCGACCGTGGCACGGTTGTCATATTCAAGTCAGACTCTGAAACTGTAGGCCTGTCATAATCATTGTGTAGTGCTGAACTGACCATGCGTCCATTAGAATCAAACACCCAGCCGTGATAGGGACAACGTAATGGTCTTGCATTACCGCTTAGATGTTCACAAATTTTCGCGCCACGGTGCGGACAGCGATTAAACAGGACATGAATAGTGTTATCATCATGCCTGATCATAATCACAGGCTGATTAACAAGCCGGGTAGTAATGAAGTCACCCGCATTTGGCACCTGGCTGTCATGTCCCACGAACAACCATGAACGATTGAATATCTGTTTTATCTCCAGCTCAAAAACAGCAGGGTCAATATAGACATCACGATGAACGCGATCATCCCGGACCAGGTTAAGGGGATTTGTAAACTTAGGCGCATTCATAATATAAATATACTGATACCAACAGAGATTCTATAAGTTAATCGTATTCTAGTTATCAAAACCAAGCTAATCCCTATCCATAATCCAAGACATGCCAG
>JABHFC010000281.1 GCA_018676275.1 Gammaproteobacteria bacterium
CTCATCTATTTCCTCATTTGAAAGTCCTACTTCGCCGGCACCGCTTTGCAGGTATTCGGCGGGATCGGATTGGAGTAAACCCAGCAAGGAACCGATATATCTGAGTGTATTGGCCAGCTTTGCTACCTCTTCGCTGCTTTTGTCATCGGCACGATTAATCTCGCGGGCGAGTTCATGCAGGAGAGCAAAGGCCTTTGGGGTATTGAAGTCATCGTCCATGACCTCGTTGAACCTTTCTATATAAGATTCATTAGTACTGTCATCGTCAGTCGCTGGTACATCACGCAGGGCAATGTACAGACCTTCCAATGAGGCTTTTGCTTCTTCCAGATGAACATCAGAATAATTCAGTTGGCTGCGATAATGGCTGGAAAGTATGAAAAAACGGATGACTTCCGGTTGAAACTTCTTCAGTACTTCTCGAACAGTGAAAAAGTTATCCAGAGATTTGGACATTTTCTCGTCATCAACTCTAACAAAGCCGTTATGCATCCAGAATCTGGCAAAGCCTTTATCGGTGGCGCAGCAAGACTGGGCGATTTCATTTTCGTGATGCGGGAATTGCAAATCCTGACCACCACCGTGAATATCAAACTCTTCACCCAAAGCATGGATGGACATTGCTGAGCATTCTATATGCCAGCCCGGTCGTCCCGGACCCCAGGGAGAATCCCAGCTTGGCTCATTCGGTTTCGATGATTTCCAGAGGACGAAGTCGAGTGGATCTTTTTTACCTTCATCCACCGCTACTCTTTCGCCGGCACGTAATTCGTCGATTTTCTTGCCAGACAGCTGGCCATAGTCGCTGTAATTGTTCACCGCGAAATAGACATCGCCATTATCGGCGGCGTAGGCGTAATCCTTTTCAACCAGCTGTTCGATCATCTGAATAATCTGATCGATGTGTTCCGTCGCCCGTGGCTCATGATCAGGACGAAGCATAAACAAAGCTTCTGTGTCCTCATTCATCGCTTCAATATAACGTGTCGTTAATGCATCAATATCTTCGCCGTTTTCATTCGCCCGGTTGATAATCTTGTCATCAATATCAGTGATATTACGGATGTAATTCACTTCATAATCACGGGATCGCAGATAACGCACAACGGTATCGAATACCAGCATGAAACGGGCATGACCGATGTGGCAAAGGTCATAAACAGTAATGCCACAGACGTACATACCCACCTTGCCCGGAACGATGGGTTTGAATTCTTCCTTGGTGCGAGTCAGCGAGTTGTATATTTTCAGCATTGGTCTTTGGGTTCATCTGGCAATTCAAGGCGGGCATATTAACAAAACACAATTACAATGTCCGTCTGGACGACCGTTATTTTTCGACTGGATTCCCGTCTTTACGGGAATGACGGTGAGAGGCGCTCCAGTCTTGTCCATATGATGAGTTGAATGTTCTATTGCTATTCATTATTGAGTAACTATCATAGGCGATTCAAGACAATTGCAGAGTAGCCGGAGATTTCAATGAATGTACGTATAACGACCACCCATGGTGATATAACGCTTGAACTCAACCCTGAGAAAGCGCCGATTACTGTTGAAAATTTTATTTCTTATGCCAAAAGTGGCCACTATGACGGTACGATTTTTCATCGGGTCATTGAAGACTTCATGGTCCAGGGCGGTGGACTGGACCAGGACATGAAAGATAAAGCTACGAATGCTTCTATCCAGAACGAAGCCGATAATGGTCTTAGTAATCTTGATGGAACCGTTGCCATGGCGCGGACGGCTGATCCGCATTCTGCTTCTGCCCAGTTTTTTATCAATACTACTGACAATGCTTTTCTGGATTTTCGTTCAGCCAGCGAAGATGGCTGGGGCTATTGTGTCTTTGGCAAGGTCGTCGGTGGTGACGATGTGGTGGTGAAAATTGAAGAAAGCGCTACCACAAGTCGTAATGGCTACCAGGATGTGCCGGAAGAATTAATTGTCATCGAAAAAGTAGAAGTGCTTGAAAGCTGAGCAAACCGAAAGTCTCAGTGCCTCGCGAATGCGGGCTAGATTAGCTGTTGTCTAAATACACGGCCTGCTGAATCGATGGAAACACTATTCATTTCTGATTTGCATCTGAGTCCATTGCGACCACAGAAACTAGATTTATTCAAACGCCTGTTACAGGGTCGGGCTCGACAGGCGGCAGCGCTCTACATACTTGGTGATTTATTCGATGATTTCTGGGTCGGTAATGATGATAAGACGCCACCGAACCCCGATATTATTAGCGAACTGCTGGCTTTTTCTGAAATAAATAAAAACCTGTTCATCATCCGCGGTAATCGCGACCTGATGCTTGATCAAAGCTTCAGGGATGTTTCCGGTTGTACATTACTATCTGATAAACATGTTATAGAACTGGATGGCGAGAAAATCCTGCTATCTCACGGTGATATTTTTTGCAGTAATGATATCGGCTATCAACGCTATCGTTGCTTTATGGAAACCGGCTTCACTCGTTTCGTGTTTCCCCGTCTGCCCTACGCCCTGCGTATTAAACTTTCCCATGGTTTACGCCCCATGATTAAGAAATCGAGCAATAAGAAAGCAAAAGAACTTATCGATGTTGATCAATCGACTGTTGAACAGGCCATGATTGATAGTGATGTACTCCATTTAATTCATGGTCATACGCATAGACCAGATGTACATAAGTTTCTGCTAAAAGGACAAAATGCCACACGTACGGTTTTGAGTGACTGGTATGTTAATGACAGTGTGCTTGTTTGCGAGAATGGTGAGCGGAAGATGATGGGGGTTGAGGAGTATTTGAACTCGTAAATGGATTGTCGCTGTCGCGACGATTTTTTTACTGGATTCCCGCCTGCGCGGGAATGACGGGTGGTGAGCATTTATTATTTGATATCTGTCATTCCCGCGAAAGCGGGAATCTAGTTGGGCAATTTTCCGGAATCGCGCAGCCTGCCCTTGGGGTATGACGGTGAAACAAGTTCCGCGTTAGCGAACCATTAATTAAGCCAACCAGCCACCCAGGGTCATTACACCGAGTATGGTTAACCAGACGATCAGGGTGCGATTCGCCAGTGCCTGTGCCTGTCTTACCCAACCGATATAACTTTCCTTTTCTTCTTTATATTCGGCATTTAGTTCTGGTTGATATTGCAAAGCCCAGATACCGCTTGTTGAGATAATCTCTTTGCTAATAGTCAGGCTGTGACCTTCAACACTGCGCCACCCTTCCAGTGCATCGACCAGGCTACCGCCAAGGGCAAATCCCAATGCCTGTAGTCGCGCCGATGGCCACATCAGGACATGATGTAAATTGTTTACCGCTTCTGCATAATCGCCATGAATGCCTTCAAATTTGTCTGCTAATCGGGTTACCAGGCAGTACAACATCGCGCCAACCATACCAAGCGTAATAAACCAGAAGATAACACCGAAAATATGCTCATGAGCGCAGAGCAAAATAGTTTCTATTGCTGTTTTGTCACGCTCTTCCTTGTTATCGCTTAACTCTTCTCTGAAAAGGAAGGATTCAATCCGGCTAATCGCCGCGTCGTCATCGCTTTCCAGCGCATCGATGTAACCATTTAATAATGTATTGAAATCCGGGCCCATGCTGTAAACAAATACAGCAATAGCCAGGAAGAAGGTGAGGACAATTGAGACGCTGCTCAATAGATGTGCGATCAGTACTAACAAGGCTAACGGCGGCACTAGCGTTAATATTACCCCTGTTGGTCCTTCCCACAGTGCATGAGAGCTACAACGGTTTTCCAGCCAGCGATTATACTGGTCGAACCAGTCACGGTTACGCAAATGATCGAGCGCACCTAGAAAGTATTCCAGTGCCAGGCCGAGCAATATACTTATTAATGTCATCTGTCGATCCTTCTTATCCTGTAGCTAGCCATATTAATCCAATAAGCTGTAAAAATAATCCCAATTAAAGGCTTCACCGGGGTCGGTTTTACGTCCCGGGGCGACATCACAATGACCAACAACCCGTTGTTTGGTGATGCCCTGCCAGTTTTGCCTCAACAGTCTAACAATATTTGCCGCTACCTGATATTGCACTTGCTCATATTCCTGATCATCACAGCCTTCCAGCTCAATCCCGATAGAAAAATCATTACAGGTCTGTCTACCCTGAAATTCTGATTTACCCGCATGCCAGGCACGATCATTAAATGGCACATACTGGGTGATCTCGCCTTTTCTGTTCACCAATAAATGGGATGAGACGCGAAGTGCGACTATTTCTGCAAAATAGGGATGCTCCTGCGGATCCAGAGTGTTGGTAAAGAGTTGATCGATGTACTCACCACCATATTCATTCGGTGGCAGACTTATGCCATGCATTACTACCAGATCGATTTCACAGCCATCAGGTCTGTCATCACAATTAGGTGAAGGCACCTGGCGGACGTCTTCCAGCCACTGTTTTTTTGTATCAAGGGTGATTGGCATAATTGCTTTACAACATGAATGTCATACTGGGCTTGTACCCCAAGGGCAGGCTTCGCGCACCCAGTCTAGATTTAATATAGTATCGCTATTTGCGATTCGAAAAACACTGGATTCCCGCATGCGCGGGAATGACGGGAATTCTCTCTGTATACTAAATTGTTTCACTTATCTAGGATGTACTGCATGATTCCCTACGTCAACATCGGAGAATAGACTATGTGTCGTCTTGCGGCCTATCTGGGGCCGGATTTATTATTACATAAGCTGTTGGAGGAAAACCCGAATAGCCTGGTAAAACAATCCTGGGCAAGTGAGGAGTTACAGGGCACGACTTTGAACGCCGATGGTTTTGGTTTCGGCTGGCACTTGCCTGATGGGCAGGCGACGACTTACACCAGCATTCTGCCTATATGGTCAGATACTAATCTGAGTGGTTTGGCGCAGACTTTACACAGCAAGTTATGGCTGGCGTATGTGCGTAGCGCAACACCGGGACAGGCGACAAACCAGGCAAATACCCAACCTTTCAAACATGGCAAGTTCCTGTTTCAGCATAATGGTCGTATTGAAAAATTTAATGATGGCCCACGAGCCGCTTTGCACCGACATTTATCAGCTGAAATTAGTAGTGAAATTGAAGGCAACACCGACTCAGAATATCTTTTTGCTTTGTGTAAACAATATTTACTGGACGGTAAATCAGCACTGGAGGCGCTGGGTCTGGCCTGCCAGGACCTGGCTACTCTACTCGCAGACACTCCTGCTTTGTTAAATATGATAATTTCAGATGGCGATGCGATATTTGCCTGTCGTCATGCCATAAATGGAGGTCAATGCCCTTCCCTTTATTACACCAACACACATCCTCACTATCCTGATGCAGTTGTGATCGCTTCCGAACGCTTCTCAATGGAGGAACATTGGCATGAAGTAGCAAAACATTCTCTATTGAAAGTGAACTCCCGGGGAGAAATTGAAACCAAGTCTCTATGATTGATAATGAGCTACTAGTACAACTCCAACAACTACAAAAAAAACTGTTGGAGATAGTCAAAAATATCCCCGCCTCCGATCACACAAGGCAATTTCATCCTGAGCTAAGTCCTCCTGGCTGGCACCTGGGTCATTGTGTGTTTACTGAAAGTTACTGGTTGCGTGACGTGGTAATGGCAATGGAAAAAACCGACGATGAGCTAAAGCAGCTCTATATACCCGAACTATCCATTAAAACTACGCGTAGCTCTGCACTGCCCGCACATAAGGATCTTTGTAGCTGGGCCGAAAATATTCAGAACGAAAATATCGAATATCTATCTGAACTGATTGAAGCTGAGAGTGATGCAGAATTAATGCAGGATGATTATTTGATATTCTTTTTGTGTCAGCACTATGCCCAGCACATTGAAACCATCAGCTATGTTCTTGCCCAACGAAACTTACAAATTGATTCTGATTTCAAGGTGGACTCCGCCTTAACAGCAAAGTCATTACATAAGGATTTTCGCCAGGTGGACAAGGGGGAGTTTTTTATTGGTGCCAATGATCCTTTGAGACATTATGACAATGAATGTCCCAGGTTTTCAGTATCACTGGATGCCTTTCAGATCGCGAACACAGCTGTTAGCAATGCAGAGTTTCTTGGTTTTATTGAAGCCGAAGCCTATCAAAATAACGAATATTGGGATGCTAATGCCTGGCAATGGTGTGAGCAAAATAATATTGGCTGTCCTCAGCACTGGCGTTTGGATAAGGCAGGAAATTACTACGGTACCGACGCCAGTGGTCCTTATGAATTGGAAGCTGACAAAGCGGTTACAGGATTGAGTCTTTACGAAGCAAAGGCTGTCGCATCTTGGGCAAGGGCTCGACTGCCACATGAATATGAATGGGAAGTGGCGAAAAAAGCAGGTTTATTAGCGAAAACTGATCAGGCATGGGAATGGTGTTACAACGATTTTCATCCCTATAAGGACTTTAAAGCTTTTCCATACGAAGGCTACTCTCTGCCCTGGTTTGATCTGCAGCATTTCACTCTACGTGGTAGCAGTGAATACACCCAGTCAATAATCAGCCGTGATACTTTTCGAAACTTTTACCAGGCCGATAAAAGGCATTTTCCGGCAGGCCTGCGATTGGCTGCAGCCTGATTTGATACTGGCACCCTTCCGGGCATAAAGTTATCGAGAACCATGGACAACTACTCGACCGGGGTATATGCCCGAAAGCGTGCCTTTATGATCTTAAGACATAGCAAATTGATAATTAGTTCTGCTTATTTATGATAATTACTGCTCATTTTTGTCATGCTTATGCTGAATATCAATAATTATGGCATCATTGATCTATGCAAGAAGATCCCTTTCGCGAGGAAACTAATCCAACCAAAAAAATAGGTAGCGGGATGACAATCGCCGCCTGGATTTTCGTATTGGCTATTGCGACATTATATTTTGATCGATTCCTGGATGAACAACGCAATCCCAATCAGGAGGTCGAATACACGGAAAAAAATAATGCGCGAGAAGTTATTTTGCAACGAAATCGGCAGGGACATTATTTAAGTAGTGGTGAAATTAACGGGGTAAAAGTAGATTTTCTTCTCGATACCGGTGCCACAGATGTGAGTATTCCTGAACGGCTTGCTTCTGCCTTGCAGCTGAAGCGAGGTCCTGAAATTGAAGTTATTACCGCTAATGGAAAGATAGCTGTGAACATGACAACACTGGATCGTATTCAAATCGGGAATATTGTGCTTTATGACGTACGTGCCAGTATTAATCCTTACATGGATGAAGACGAAATATTACTAGGAATGACTTTTTTGAAACATCTTGAATTTACCCAGCGCGGTGAGCAACTTATCCTGCGTCAATACAATTAGAGTTCTATAACGTAAATGAAAAAGCTGAACGACTTGCCAGACGACATTACTGAAACTGTCAGTGCGGCATTGCGTGAAGATATTGGTAGTGGTGATCTTACCGCCGAACTAATTCCTGCTGATGCCAGTTCCAGGGCTGAAGTGGTTTGCCGACAGGAAGCTGTGCTTTGTGGTACGGCCTGGTTTGATGAAGTATTCCGGCAACTGGATGAAACGGTCGAGGTGAAATGGCTGGTAGAAGATAGCGGTAGCATTAATGCAGATCAGATTGTTTGCCAGATACAGGGACCGACTCGTACGCTATTAAGCGGCGAACGCTCTGCTTTAAATTTCCTGCAATTGCTCTCCGGTACCGCAACACTAACCCGTGGATACGTACAACAGCTTGGCGACAGTAAAACCCGCTTGCTGGACACACGTAAAACTATTCCCGGTTTAAGAACAGCGCAAAAATACGCAGTCAGCTGTGGTGGCGGCAAAAATCATCGTATCGGTCTTTTTGATGCCATCCTGATTAAAGAAAACCATATTCTTGCCGCCGGCAGTATTGAGAAGGCTGTTACACAGGCAAAACTATCTTCAACTGCGGTGGAAGTAGAAGTTGAAAATATAGAAGAGTTGAAGCAGGCGATTAGCGCAGGTGCTGATAGCATCCTGCTGGATAATTTCAATCTCGACAGTATGCACAAAGCCGTGCAATTAAATAATGGACGAGCCTTGCTGGAAGTATCAGGCGGGGTTGAAATCGATAAGCTAAAAGCGATCGCAGAAAGCGGCGTGGACTATATATCGGTAGGTGCCTTAACCAAACATGTCCACGCCGTGGATTTTTCCATGCGTATTTTATAAAACCCGCTTATAGCTTACTTTTCACCAATTCATAGACCTGTTCGGTCAGTTCACCGGTGCCTGCCAGCAAAGCTTCCAGTTGTTGGCGACGGTCATTTGCAAATTCTTCATCCTTGATACCACCTATATTAATGTACACATTCAGTGCAGCACTTCTCAAGGCAGCGTTGGCAGCTAACACGGCAACGCCCGCATCACTGATCACGTTAGTGTTACCCTTCTCCGCCATTGGCTGGCAAATATCTATAACTTCGGCACAGAGTTTGGCACAGGCTAACGGCACATCAGTTGCATCTTTCAAAGCTGATTGTATTGCCTGCGAACGTGCGGCTTTGTCTTCATCCGTTTCTTTTGCCATCCCATAGGCGGCCATCACCTGATCGAAAACATCGACATCTGCCTTGATCATGCCGGTTAATTCATCACGTAACTTTTCAGACCTCGCCAGTAAATCCTGCATCTCTGCATCTACCTCTTCATAATTCTTTTTGCCGACAGTGAGGTTGGCGACCATGCTGACCAGGGCTGCACCCATGGCTCCCATGATTGCAGCGGCGCTACCACCACCCGGTGTCGAGGCCTTACTTGCCAGATCATCGAGAAATGTCTGGACCGGTTTATCTTTAATCATTTCTAAGCTCCTAAAATAATAATAAAATTTGCGTGAGAAGGTCGTTTGTTACCTGCGTAAACCATTCAACCTTCGTCCGAATTGAAAAATTTGAGCGCAGATAATACTCGCAATATGATTTGTAAGGCTATGTTTTGTTGTCGCTGGCTTTCGCATCGGTTACCTTTAGACATCACAAAGGTCGCTGGCGAAGATGGTGTAGGTCATGTGAGTACCGGAATAGGTAAAATTCCGTAAAAATACTATAATTAACAATGACCTATGGGGAATAACAATGAAAAAACTCTTACTCCAGCTGGATACTGATGCAAATCCGTCCGTATTTGACACTGTAGTTGGCTACGATGGCGGCGCGGATCATGTCATCGGACATGGCAATTGCAATCCGGACAATGTCGGAGCATTGGTTGAAGGCGCCATTTTTACGCGTTCACCGAAAGAAAAGAAAAATACTGCGCTGTTTCTTGGCGGAAGTGATCTGATTGCTGGCGAGAAACTGCTGAGTGCGGTGAAATCTACTTTTTTCTCGAATTTTCGTGTATCGGCGATGCTTGATAGCAATGGCAGTAATACCACGGCCGCGGCGGCAGTCGCGAAAATGATGGTAAGTACCAGTTTGAAAGGTAAAAGAGCGGTGATACTTGGCGGTACTGGTCCGGTTGGACAACGTGCAGCTGTCATGCTGGTGCAGGAAGGTGCGTCTGTTTGTATAGCTTCACGCAAACAATCACGTGCGGTAGAGGCATGCGCGCATATTGAGACAGAGTTTGATGTGACCGTTGAAGCCGCTGGTGCCGCGACAAATGAAGAACGAGCCAAACTTTGCGCAGATGCACAAATCGTTTTTACTACCGGTGCTGCAGGTGTGCAGTTACTGGATGCCGAGCATTGGCAAAATAACAAGAACATCGAGGTTATTGCTGATGCCAACGCAACGCCGCCGCTCGGCATAGGTGGTACGGATATGATGGACGAAGGTAAAGAAAGTCATGGCACAATTATTTGGGGCGCCATAGGCTTCGGCAAGTTAAAGTTAGCTTTGCATCGCGCCTGCATCGCCAAATTATTTGAAAGCAATGACCAGATATTTGATGCCGGAGAGATATTTGCTTTGGCGAAAAAAATGGCCTGAAAATATATAAATCAAAAATACTATGCTTAAAACTCTTTTCAATTTCAGATCGTCAGGATTAATCTCTCTTCCTTCCATCGTCGTTTTGCTGTTCGCATTTAATATGATTGGACTGCAGACTGCAGTAGCTCAAAGCTATGAAGAAGGCAGAAAAGCCTATATTAATGGTAATTTCAAAGAAGCATTTAAAATTCTCCGTCCACTGGCAAAAAATGGCGATTCTGAAGCACAAAAAATGCTTGGCATCATGTATGACTACGGGCATGGCGTAAAAGCCGATTCGGAGAAAGCGCTGGTCTGGTATTTACGTTCGGCTGAACAAGGTCACCCCGCTGTTCAATACCAGGTTGGTGCAAAATACTTTCGTGGCGACGGTGTCCGCCAGGATTACCAGGAGGCAGCAAAATGGTGGGAAATGTCAGCGAATGGTGGTCAGGTAGATGCACAGTTTAACCTTGGCCTGATGTATTTTCGCGGCTTATCAATTTCTGCCAATGATAAAAAAGCAGCCGAATTATTCTCGCTTGCTGCCAATCAGGGACATGGGCATGGACAATACAGTCTGGCGGTGATGTATGCCTTTGGTCGTGGTGTGAAAAAGGATTATACGATTGCCCTGGACTGGTTTCGAAAATCCGCTGAGCAGGGAATCGGGCAGGCACAATTTAATCTTGGTGTGTTTTATGAGAATGGCTACGGTGTCGAGAAGAATACTGAAATTGCCAGAAGCTGGTATGAAAAAGCAGCGGCTCAGGGCACAAAAGAAGCAGAGAATAA
>JABHFC010000282.1 GCA_018676275.1 Gammaproteobacteria bacterium
AGAGGCGATGACAGAAGCGGCAGATCGTGATCTGATTGCCAAACAATATATCTCGAACTACGAAGATGTATATAAGCTTGGTTTGAATTGCCTGAGTGAGTTTGATAAACGCTGGAATAGTGTAGAATGGGCGACAGTAGCTTGCTATCTTACATATATGGCAAGTTTTCCGGATTCTCATATCCGGCGTAAGTTTGGCGATGAAATTGCCAGACAAGTGCAAAAAAGAGCTGTTTCTGTAATGGAGCAGTTCAAAAATAATAATAATCCGGCGAAGTCGAAGTCAAGTTTGCTGGAATATGATAAGGAACTGAAAGACTCAAACATTAATCCGGGTACTTCTGCCGATTTGACGGCAGCTAGTTTGCTCTTGTATGGATTAACTACAAAACAGAATTTAAAGTCTGGTTGATATAAATACCGGCTTGGATCGGTGCAAGATATTCTGGTATCGATTACAAATTTGCAAGTCAACAGAGAGATGCTCTGGAGATTAGCGACTTACGGGGGCTATTCCGCTTGTCGAATTATTAAGACAGGAAAATAGCGATTCTACATCTTTAGAAATTATTTTGGAGGAGATTTAAAAATGGCAGTGATAGATAAAGTAATGGTTGGCGAAGCATTGGTTGGTGATGGTAACGAGGTCTCACATATCGATTTGATCATGGGGCCACGTGGCAGTGCTGCAGAAACAGCATTTTGTAATGCAATAACCAATAATAAAGACGGTTTCAGTACTTTGCTGGCAGTTGTATCACCGAACCTGGCTTGTAAGCCAAACACTATCATGTTCAACAAAGTGACAATCAAGGGCGCAACTCAGGCCGTTCAAATGTTTGGTCCTGCACAACGCGCTGTATCCATGGCAGTCATGGATTGTGTTGAAGATGGCACCATTCCTGCGGACGAAGCTGACGACATCTTTATTGCTGTCGGTGTTTTCATTCACTGGTTGGCAGAAGACGATGCAAAGATCCAGGATTACAACTATGAAGCAGTTAAGTTGTCAATCAAACGAGCAGTAGCTGGTGAACCAAAAGCATCCGAAGTACTGAGTAAGCGCGGCGCAGCGGACCATCCGTTTCAGGCTCACTCTTAAGCTTTACCCGACCCGCAAGGGTTTGCAGCACAGCAACAACACACCCGGCTTCGGCCGGGTTTTTTTGCCTACAGGGATGTAGGTATGTCGTGAGAGGACAGGAGTCCGAAGCGACGGCCCGATGTAGGTCAGAAAATCTGTTCCAGACATTTTCTAAGCGCTTACGTACCGTTGTATATCTATTGAATGGCAAGTTATCCATGTAAGCGATGTCACGAGAGGACACGACTACAGGGAAGTAGGAGGTAGAGAACGTCGGGAAGCGCGTAGCCTGCCCTTGGGGTACATGTTCTCGAGGAGTCCGAAGCGACGGCCCGGAGTAGGTCAAAATGAAGTAGTCGAATACTTATGCAGGGCTTCACTGCTTATTCGTCCCTGATGTAGAGCTGTAGCCATTAGAACTCCTGAGACACCAATATTCTGTAACTTCTTTAAATCATCATCATCACGTACACCGCCCGCAACATAGAGTCGCTTGTTTACACTTATTGATTTTATTTGATTTAGTAGAGTTATATCGGGGCCTTGGTTAGTGCCAACGCGATTTAAGGACATGATAATAATGTCATCGGGCCAGCCAACAACATTCTCAATAATTTCCGGCTCACCAATAAATCCGTTGGTTAGGAAATCCAGTGATAAAATGGAATCTGCTCCTGTTCTTTGCTGATGCAACTGTTGTTGATTAATGCCAGTTTCGGAGCCAATGACATGGCGAAGTCGGGAAGCTGGAAGAATATCCTGGTACGCGTACTTCCCCGAATCGAGCCAAAAGCAAACATCTGGATATAGCTTTAACAATTCGTCTATTATCGCGTTATTGTTACCTTCATTTTTGATAGCATTCAGATCAGCAATATATACCGTAGTGAATGGATGCAGAGATAACATTGCCTTAAGTATTAGAACAGGTTCGGAACCATGACAGAGTGGGGTGCTGATATTCGGATAGGACTCACGTTGTCCGGCACGAGCATGGACAACGTTGCCAGCGTAAAGATCAATGACGGGAATAATTAGCATTTCGATTTCGACAACATAAGATAAAAAATGAAACGTATATTTGTCTGTGAGTTTATCACTTGTGGTGGTTTGCGTGACAGTGAGTTAACAAGCCCACTGTTTGCAGATGCAGAACTTATGTATCAGGCTTTGTTGGCGGATCTAAGGAAAATTGAATACCTCGAAATTATTACTACCAGAGACGATCGTCTGATTCCGGTTAGTGAATCTGTTGCAAATATTGAAAATAGCGATGATCCCTGGCAGATATGGAAAAACTGTATGGAAACGGCGGATCTGGCCTGGATTATCGCCCCTGAATCTGATGGAATTTTGTTAAAGCTGAATAAGATGGCACGAGCGAGCGCTTGTGAAGTAATTGGCTGTGACGATGATGCCGTCACATTGACAACAAGCAAATATGCAACCAACCAATATCTGAACGAACTTGGTATTCCTGCACTGGAAAGTAAAAGACTAAGTGATGAAACAATAAAAAGTGATAAAGGATGGATAGTAAAACGAGATGACGGAGCAGGTAGTGATGATTGTCACTTTTTCCAGAACATCGAGGAATATTCTCTATGGGAAAAACAAGTCGATAATAAAAATAAATATATTCAACAAAGCTACGTGGAAGGAATTGCTGCAAGCATGTCTGTTTTGTATGGCATTAAGGAAACGGTATTACTATCCTGTAACAAACAGCTTGTCAGAATAGATTCTGACAAGCTGTTTGTAGAAAAAATTATCTTAAATGATTTGCACGCACATCAGAGACAATTGCAAGTATTGGCAAATAAGATCGGTAATGCTATTCCCGGTTTGCGCGCTTATGTGGGTATTGATTTGATACTTACCAGTGCGGGACCGCTTGTGCTCGAAATTAATCCACGACTGACCACTTCCTACGTGGGTTTATCGGGCATGCTAAAAAAGAATCTCGCCGAAGTAATCCTGCTTTCTCAACATATCATTAATACAGATTCGTACAAGAGATCTCCTTATACCTCACAACAAAGACTGGATATAGATAATGTCTGCGCTTAACTATGTAGGTTGGGATATTGGTGGTGCTCATCTGAAAATGGCAAGAATTGCAGGAAACGGCAAAGTATTGGCGGTTGAACAACACGCAACACCTTTATGGCAAGGCCTGAATTGTCTTGAACACTCTTTAATGGATGTGAAATCAAGATTGAGTACTGAACCTCTAATACACTCAATCACCACGACAGGTGAATTAGCTGATATTTTTCAAAACAGAGCGGAAGGCGTTAATGCCTTACTAACAGGATTTTGCAACCTTTTTAGAGAGGAAGATGTAAGAGTATATGCGGGTGTAGCTGGACTGATATCAATAATTGAAGCAAGTAATCAGCACCAACAAGTTGCTTCAGCAAACTGGCACGCGAGCGCCAGTTTTATTGCCAATGAGCAAACGGATGGAATATTTATCGATATCGGCAGTAGCACGACAGATATCATTCCATTTCAATCAGGAAAACTATGTAATCGTGGCTTTAGTGATCAGGAACGTATGCGGAGTGATGAGCTGCTTTATACAGGTATAGTTCGTACACCCATGATGGCCGTCGTTAGTAAGGTGCCATTTGCCGGAGAATGGCAATCTATTGCGGCAGAACATTTCGCCAGTATGTCAGATGTATATCGAATTACTGGAGAGTTAGATGAGTCTCATGATTTGATGCCAGCTGCTGATAATGGCGAAAAACAGATAAGCGATAGCGTGAGACGAGTAGCTCGCATGCTGGGAAGAGATGCAGAAGATTTTTCGCAACTCGGGCACTATAAGGACTTGGCCCGTTATGTCGCAGAAGAACAGGAAAATAAGATTAGTCAGGCACTGCAAAGAGTAATATCTGACAATCCAGCACTAGCGCATGCGACTCTAATTGGTGCCGGAACAGGTCGGTTTTTAGTGGCTAAGTTAGCTACAAGACATGGGCTTGAATATGTTGACGTTGAACGATTATTAGATGCGGAAAAAGGGCAGCAATCAAAAGCAGCGGATTGTGTGACAGCAGTTTCTGTGGCGCAATTGAGGAGAATGCAGGGATGACCTCAAGGCTGACCGAGATACCTTATCGACGTGATTCGTCTGAATTATTCAACCTGATTGCTAATGAACCCTGGAGCATTTTTCTCGATAGTGGTTATCCTAATATTGACAGGGGGCGCTACGACTTTATTTCCTCGCGTCCTTACAAAACACTTACGACCTATGGTAATGAGACCTTTATAGATGATGGTGAAAGTGTACGTTGTTCAGAACAGGACCCATTTGAACTAATAAAATCTTCTCTCGGTAAGCATATACATAACCTCACAGATCTGCCTTTTTGCGGAGGAGCAATGGGATACTTTGCATATGATCTTGGTCGCAGAATTGAGTCTTTACCAGACAGTACCAGGCAAGATGTCGTTATACCTGATATGGCAATTGGATTATACGACTGGGTCATAGTCGTAGATCACCACAAAAGACAATCATGGTTGATCGGCCAGGATCGAGACATACGTACGGAACAGCAATGGACGCAGCTAAGCGATTTATTTCATTCAGAAGGGCATCAGCGAATGGAAAAATATACTGTCCATTCGAGTATTAAGGCAAATATGGATAAAAATGAATACGCAAACAATTTTAATAAAATAAAAAACTATATACGGGAAGGAGACTGTTACCAGGTTAATCTGGCACAACGATTTAGTGTCGATGTTCAGGGAGATCCCTGGGATATATATTTACAACTACGTAAAAACAATCCTGCACCATTCGCAGCTTATTTTAATTCACCGGATGGAAGTATTTTGAGCTCCTCTCCTGAACGTTTTCTTAAAGTAAATAATGAAATAGTTGAAACAAAACCTATAAAGGGGACGATTCGCCGCGGAACATATGCCAATGAAGACAAAGCTCTGGCGGAACAATTGCTGGAAAGCGAAAAAGATCGCGCAGAAAATCTGATGATTGTAGATCTTATGCGCAACGATATTAGTAAAAATTGTGCAACTGGTTCAGTCGCTGTGCCGAAGTTATTTGCATTAGAAAGTTATGCAACCGTACATCATCTTGTAAGTACTGTTACAGGACGATTGAAAAACGATCGGCAAGCACTGGATCTTTTGCGAGGCTGTTTCCCAGGCGGTTCTATTACCGGAGCTCCCAAGCTAAGAGCGATGGAGATCATTGAGGAATTGGAACCGCATCGACGAAATGTTTACTGTGGATCCCTGGGCTATATTGGTTACGACGGCAATATGGATTCCAATATCGCAATTCGAACTCTTGTGTATCACAAGGACAAGGTTTATTGCTGGGCCGGAGGAGGCATCGTCGCTGATTCGAAAGTCGATTCCGAATACCAGGAATGTTTTGAAAAAGCGGCAGCCATGTTGAAGTTGTTTCAAGGCAATAAGTCAGATGATGTGGGTCGTTAAAATTGGCGGAAGCTTACAGGAGTCGGATTGTTTAAGTGAGTGGTTGAACTGTTTAGTTGAATATGGTGCTGGCAGGGTAGTTATTGTTCCTGGTGGAGGTAAATATGCTGACGCAGTTCGAGAGGATCAATTAAAGCATGGTTTCGATGATGTTAAAGCACACAAACTGGCTCTGCTGGCGATGGAACAATACGCACAATTATTGAACTCCATAGTGCCAGAACTTCAATGTGTGAGTGATTTGGATTCTATCAATAGCTGCTTGCGCAATAATCAAGTGCCTGTTTGGTTACCTTACAAAATGATAGTGGGAGAAAAGAAGATTCCTGCTAGTTGGGAAGCAGGCTCTGATGCATTAGCAATCTGGCTAGCGAAAAAAATAAATTCCAATGCTGTGATGCTGGTCAAGTCAGTTAATTTACCAGAACACTATTCAGGCCTTGAAGAACTTGCCGGGCTTGGCCTAATTGACAAGTTTTCGACTGTTCTCCTGGAACAATCTAATCTTAGTCTTATCTGGATGCATAGAAATGATTCCGAATTTCTGTCAGAAATACTCAATCAATCTCAGCAATCTGAAAATAGTGAGTTAATTTACGCCCCCGGGGCTTCATGCCCCGAAATAGAAATCAATGTTTCCTGATAATTTTATTCGACGGCTGACACAAATAAAAAAACCTTAATCCCGAACGGGATTAAGGTAAGAATAAGAAGGCCTGGTATCTGGAAGAGGCTGGAGATACCAGGCAATGGCCAGGATCCTTCCTGGCGCCCCGCTAAGGCGGTTTGGGTAAAATTAGTTTATCAATCCCAGGTTAAACCTCCCCCGGTTTGATATTCGGTGACACGAGTTTCAAAAAAGTTCTTTTCTTTTCTTAGATTCGCCTGTTCATCCAGCCATGGAAGCGTAGCTTCTTGCGCACCCGGGAAAGGCTCAGTAGCTAATCCCAGCTGACCCGCCCGACGATTGGCAATGTACTGAAACTGGCCAAGATGCATATCAGCAGAATAACCAAGAATTGGATCTTTCAGAATATAATTGGTGTAGGACTTTTCAGCTTCATAGGATTCTTCCCACATTTCCTGAATTGCTTTTTGATCCAGAGTAATTTTTTCCTCAAAAATGATCTGCTTTACTACACGAATGCCGAATGAAGCATGCATTACTTCGTCACGCATAATGTACTGTAGTTGTTCGGCGGTACCTTTCATCAGTCCTCGGCGTTGTAAGGCAAAAATAGGACTAAATCCATTATAGAACCAGCAACCTTCGAATATTGCAGCAAAGAACATGTAGGCAAGTACAAAATTATGCAACTCATCAGGGTCTTTCAGATCAATATCAGATCGGAGTACTGAATCGAGACGACGGTTAGCAAGAGCTATCTTTTGATGGATCTCCGGGATAACTCGATAGCGATTGTAAATTTCACTTTGGTCAAGACCGATCGTCTCAATGCAATGCTGATAGGTCCAGGTATGTAATGCTTCTTCATAAACCTGACGAGCCTGATAGATTTGTAACTCCGGCGCGGACATCTTCTCCATAACTGCCAGGCCAATATTTCGCATAGCGAGAATGTCCGAGGTCGTAAGGTAGGACAACACATTCTCGTAAACGTGTTTTTCTTCAAGTGTCAGCTTATAACGATAATCAGTGACATCCTGAGCCATGTTAATGTCAAGAGGGGTCCAGTGATTCTTGTTGGCATTAAGGAAATAATTCCAGGCCCAGGGATATTTAAATGGTGCCAGTTG